>JBQCEJ010000130.1:0-3785 GCA_051960355.1 Verrucomicrobiota bacterium
ACCGTGCCGATCCAGAGCAAGCCTTGGCGATCTTCAAACAGCTTGTTTACCGGCCCGCTGGGCAAGCCCTCCCGCAAGCCAAAAGGCACAAAGCGCACCCCATCAAAGCGCGCGAGGCCATCATCGTTGCCAATCCAGAGATAACCGTCTGACGTTTGCGCCAAGGCCCGGACCGAGTTTTGCGGCAGGCCCTGTTCGCGTTGCCAGGTTTGAAACGTCAGCCGCTGGGTGTCGTTCGCCTCCGCGCTCCTCGACTCGGTGAGATCGTTGAAGGACGTGGCGATGGCCATGTCACTGAAGGTCCAGCCGCCCCCGCCTCCGCCGTGGCGCAGGTGGATTTCGTTGAAAGAGGCATCGGCTTTGAAAGTTGTGGTGCTGGTTGCTGGCTGGCTCTCCTCGGTCGCGCCAGTCGCCAGGTCCGGATCCAACCAGACCGTGACCAGATCATCATCGCCACGGATGAACTGAACCTTGAAAACCACCGTGCGCTCGATGCCGTGCCGCGGCAATTCATAGTTGAAGAAGGAGCCCAGCCCCAAGGATTCCGGCCGCGACGAGTGCAGATCGAAGTCGCCCATGACTTTGTTGGATTCGCCGGTTCCGGCCGTGTTGAAAGCGCTGTAAGCCCAGGCCTTCAATGAATTTCCCACGCCCAGCCGCTCCGATGAATCCTCGAACAACTGGAACCCCGCAAAGTATTCCTCCGTACTTGCGTCCGAAAGCGGGTCCAGATGAAATTTGAAAAAGAGTGTGTCGCTGGAAAGGTTATTCCGTTTCAGCGCACCGCCAAGAATGTCGCTGCCGGGGCCGGTTTCATGAACCAAGGTGGCCCCGAGGTCACTCCATAAAATGCCGGCGGATGCGGAACCCAGGCCGGCCAGAAGGACCAAGGCCGTGAGCAGAATCAGCAGCCGCGCCAGAAAGCTTTCAACGGCTCGCCAAGCCGGCAAGGCAACCGAACAAGTTGCGGCGGAGTGCCGAAGCATGCGCTGATTATGGCGTTAGCGCCGGCCCGACACAAGCGGTGCGGCAGCCGTTTTCATTTTCGCTTCGATGGTCAGCATTCCGGGTTGAATGTTCGATGTTCCCCTTTCATGGAAAGAACCACCGCCCCGCACGAATATGCGGTGGAATGACGGATGTGCTCATTGCTAGGCTGTCCAGATGATTGCCGACCTTGCTTTGAATTCACCTCGGCGTCACCTGCATTTAATTGCTGAACTCAACCCCAGTTTCGTTGTGAATCATCGCCTGTTCCGGTCGAAAACTTTCCTCCTCCTCGCGCTGCTGCTGGGCGGGCTGGCCAACCCGATCGCCACCCGCGCCGAAGCCATGCTGCAATTGTATAACGTCACTTGGTCCGAGCTGATCCAGAAAATGCCGGAAATTGCGGAAGCCGGTTACGACTCGATCTGGCTGCCGCCGCCCGCCAAAGGTGGCAGCGTTTACTCCATCGGCTATGACCTGTTTGATCCGTTTGATTTGGGCGATAAAAACCAGCGCGGCACCGTGGCGACCCATTGGGGAACCAAGGAGCAGCTCGTGCAGGCGGTGCAGATGGCGCATCGATTTGGCCTTCGTATTTACTTCGACAACGTGATGAACCATCGGGCCTTCGACGTTCCGGGTTACAATTCCAGCACGCCGACCAATTTGTATCCCGGTTTGTTGCCGCAAGATTTTCACCTGCAAACCGTCGGCGACCATTTCCAGAACTGGCCGAGCGTTGAAGATTACGGCAATCAGTGGGATGTGCAGTATGAGTCGCTGAGCGGGTTGATCGACCTCGCAACGGAGCCCGGTTCCATCAACGGCAATTTCGGCCCGACCCTCGGCAGCACCACGCCTAAACTCTCGTTCGTCCGCCAACCCGGCCAGAACAGCTTGTACATGGTCACCAATCAACCGGCGATTGCGGGCAGTCCCTGGCGGCCTTTCAACGGCACCAACGGCGTGCCACAAGCCGAAGACGTCAACTCCTATCTCATTCGCGCCGTGCTCTACACGCTCAATGAAACCAAGTGCGACGGCTTCCGGCTCGATGCGGTGAAGCATGTGCCCTCGGCATTTTTCGGCGACACCACCGCAAGCTGGAATGGCTACTGCGGCGCAATTCAGGCGATGTTCGATTACGTCCACGGCTACGGCGCCAACGTGTTGGGCAATGGGTATGACGAAAGCGATGACAGCCGCAACAGTTGTTTCGATACCGAAGCGCCACGGAATGACGCCCTGATCTTTGGCGAACATCTGGGTGAGCCCCCGAGCTATGGCGAATACATTGCCCGCGGCATGCGGCTGCTGAATTCACCGTTGCGCGACCGGATGAATTCAGCGCTCGGAGGCGATTCGTCGTTGTCCGGTTTGGACCAGCGCAGCTTTGGCGCGATCAGTCCGGTGCAAAGCGTGATGTTTGCGCAAAGCCACGATGCGTCGGGTTGCTGCGCCACGCATCGCGATTTGCAGAACGCCTATTACTTTCTCCACGAAGGAATCGGGAACATCTACTCGGACAACTACAATCAGTCCGGCGCGCCCAGTTATTTCCCCACACCGCCTTACGCCAATTATCTCGGTGAGTTCAATGATGGAGCGATGCCTGACATCTGCTACGTGCATCATCAACTCGCCCGCGGTGGCACCTGGCCGCGCTGGAGCGATCAAAACATTGCCGCCTTTGAGCGTTACGACTACCGCGAATCGACGAGCGCGCCCGATCAGGACGTGGTGCTGTTCGTCATGAACGACAAATACAGTTACCCGGGCGACATCAGCTTCGATGACGGCGTGGCGCAGACCACCGACGGCTACTACGGCGTGGCATCGAATGGGTCCACTGCGGTTTCCAACTCCCGCGGTGTGGGCATGGTGGTTGGCTTCCCGCCCGGTTCCGTGCTGGCCCAACTTTCCAGTTCCACGCCGGGCGCGGACCGTGCGTTCAAAAAACTGCTCGTTCACGGTGCCACTGCCAGCCTCGCCGCCGCGCAAGCCAGCGCGAATGATCCAAACCCAGTCAATCGTCTGATTTACGTTGGCGGCCAGAGCCTCGCACCTGGCGGCGGCGCGGTGGAATTGGTCGTGCCGGGTGGCGGTTGGGTGATGTATGGCTATCAATGGCCGGAAGCCAGCCGCGCCAGTTTGAGTCACGCCATCAGCTTTCAACAGGGCGGCGCGGAAGTTCCGCGAGTCATGGTTTATCGCCATGACGGCTACAGCGGCGACTCCAATTTCAACCCGGCTTACCCCTTCAAAATGCGCGGCAGCGTGGATCAAGTCGGAAACGTGATCGGCGGCGTGAATGTCTCGAACCGAACCTACGCTATCGACATTCCGGTCCTGAGCAACGCGCCCTTCGACATCCTCGTGCGCAGCGATGCCTCGGCCGATAATACGTTGATGAAGCTCGACGGCGGCCTCGATATCAACAGCCAAATGGGCCTTGGTCCCACCAGCGGCTCAGATTTGCGCGACAACAAACCCGGTTCGGCCACGGATGTGTATCTCGGTTACGAACAGACGGCCTTTCAATTCCGCAACGGCCCGGAAAAATTTGCATCGAGCAGTATCGCCAGCAACAACCTCGTTTCGCTGGGCGCGGAAACCTACTACTACACAGTCGGCGGAGCGACCGGTGCCGTGGCCGGCGCGGGCTTTGGGCGGAACATTACCAATTACACCGCGAGCTGGGTTTATCATGACCCGGCGGCGATCAACACCGCGCTTGCACCCGACAACTCCGCCACGCAACGCGTTCCGCTGGCTCCCGCTGCGGGCCAGTCGGCCGA
>JBQCEJ010000131.1:0-6083 GCA_051960355.1 Verrucomicrobiota bacterium
GATATTCTAACTTATATTTTGCCATTTTGAGTGTGTATGTATGTGGATTGAGATTGTTTCAACCGCATCACGGGTTCAGTTTTAACTAACGGGTGCGAAGTTCAGCAGGGAAAATGCCAGAGCGCAAGGATTTTGAATTCCAACGCCCCAACCTGCGTATCGATGCAGGCAACATAGCGCAAAATGCATGAGACAGTTTCTAGCTCCAATTCTGATGAAGCTCATCAAGCTGGCGATCTTTGCTCATGCCGCGCAAAACAAATCAGCTGCAATGACTGTGATTCACCAAATCAATGAACGGCGAAAACCTGGTCCTGCCTCAATCCTTGGTTCCGTTCTTTTGGAAGTCATGCAGCTTTGCAAGGGAGGGTGAATACGCGATATTCGGAGCGCTGACGACTCACCTATGTTGAAAGTCAAAGACACGCTGCGGGCGACGGTGAACCTGACCTTCGATGGCCGGGTGATCAAGGTCTATCATGGCCCGAAGGCGGAGGAACGTTTTACCAACGAGGTTCGTATCCTGCGTCACTTGGAAGCTCAGGGGTGCAACTTCGTCCCCAGGCTATTGGAAGCAGATCCCGCGCAACTGCGCATCATCACGACCAACTGCGGCTCGCGGGTGGAGCATCTGGACGCCGAACGCGTCAAGGAGTTGTTTGCCGAGCTCGAGCCCTTTGGCGTGCGCCACGATGATCCCGATATGCGCAATGTCACTTACCGACAATCCGATGGGCGCTTTTGCTTGATCGATTTTGAGTTCGCCAGCATTCTCCCGGGCTTTGAGTGAATGCCGCTGCAATGGATCCCTCACATAGAACCGCCAGTCCCGGTTCGGTCTCCCTGAAATGGTTCGGTTGGACCGATCGTGGCAAGGTCCGTCCCAATAACGAGGACGCTTTTCTCGGACTGCAATTTGATGGGCGCGACGTTCATCATCTGGGCAGGATCGGTGAAGCGTCGATGCAGAACCGCGATTGCGCCTTCGCCGTCAGCGACGGGATGGGCGGCGCGTTGGCGGGCGAATATGCCAGCCGCATCGCCGTGGAGAAAATCACAACCTTGCTCCCCCGCTCTTTTCAACAATCGGCGCAGGGAATGGAAGCCGGTTTTCCCGATGTGCTGACGGAACTGTTCGGCCAGATTCATTGGGCGCTGGCCTATCTGGGGAGTTGCTACGAAGAGTGCTCGGGCATGGAAGCCACGTTGAGCCTCTGCTGGTTTACTCCGGGCTGGATGTACTTCGGACATATCGGCGACAGCCGGGTTTATTATCTGCCGGCGCAAGGCGGCATCAAGCAACTCAGTCAGGACGATACGCATGTGGGCTGGCTCTTTCGCAATGGCAAGTTGAACGAACGCGAAGCGCGTTCTCATCCGCGTCGCAACGTGCTCCAAAAAGCGCTCGGTGGTGGCAACCAATTCGTGGATCCGCAGGTGGGCGCGGTTGGCTATGAGCCCGGCGACATTTTTCTGCTGTGCTCCGATGGCTTGGTGGAAGGGCTTTACGATCAGAATCTGCTGGAACTCTGCCGGGCGACGGGAGCGTTCGATTCAGGAAATAATCCCGCGCGCTTGCTCGTGGAATCTTCGGTTGAAAAATCGGGACGGGACAATACCACTGCGCTGGTGATCCAGGTGCGCTGAACGAGTCTGGAAAGCCCACGGATCGACACGGATTCGCACGGATCAATCCCGGAAAGCGGCAAATTGGAACTGACGTCACGGGCTTTACTTCTTTCTCAGGGCGATCCGGGGTTTTAAAATCGCTTCGACTCAATTTCCGCGGCCCGGCTTTTCTAAGCTCAAAAGGAATCCGCGCTGCCCGAGTTTTCTCAAGCAGCGCGGATTTGAATCAGCCTACGGGCTGAAAACCGAAACTAAGATTCGGCGTGATAACCCTCTTCGCCGTGTTCCGAAAGATCGAGACCAATCCGCTCGATTTCTTCGCTCGGCCGCAGACCAACCACCGCTTTGACGATGAAGGCGATCACTGCTGTCGCCACCACGCTAAGAACGATGGTGACCAGAATGGCCTTCAATTGATTCATGACGAGCCCTTCTTTCACGCCGCCCACCACCGAGTTCACCTTGGAATCCGCCAGGAAGCCGGTGAGCAATGCACCCAAAGTGCCGCCGACGCCGTGGATGCCGAATGTGTCCAGTGCGTCATCGTAACCGAACCAGGCTTTGAGCTTGGCCACCGCGAAGTAAGGAATAACACCCGCAGCCAGGCCGATCAGCATCGCGCCATTGGTAGTCACAAAACCGCACGCCGGCGTAATCACAACCAAACCCGCCACAATGCCGGAACAGAAACCGAGGATACTCGGCTTGCCGCGATGGAAATATTCCACCGCCGCCCAGACAAACCCGGCCGTCGCCGCCGCCAGAGTCGTCGTGGCAAACGCGTTGGAAGCGATGCTATCCGCGCCGAGAGCAGAACCCGCATTGAAACCGTACCAACCGACCCAGAGCATGCCCGTGCCGACCATACAGAGCACCATGCTGTGCGGCGGCATCGGTTCTTTGCCGAACCCGCGGCGCTTGCCAAGAATGATACACAGCACCAGAGCGGACCATCCGGAGGACATGTGAACAACCGTTCCACCGGCAAAATCCAGTGCTTTGATTCCGGCAACCGAATTCAATGCGCCGCACATGAAACCGCCTGGCGACCACACCATGTGAGCCAGCGGGAAATAGACGACGAACATCCACAGCGCGACAAACAGCAGAACCGCGGAGAACTTCATGCGTTCTGCAATCGCGCCGAGAATCAGGGCCGGCGTGATGATGGCGAACGTGAGTTGGAACATGGACCACACGCTGTCACTGATCCAGTAATAGCCCGCACCGGTGTTGCCCGGCAGAATGCCTTTGAAGAAGGCGTTCGCGAAATCACCGATATAGGGATTGCTGCCGGAGAACGACAGGCTGTAGCCGCAGATCCACCAGAGGATCGTAACCATGCCGGCGATGCCCATGCATTGGGCCATCACGGACAAGACGTTTTTGCGGCGAACCAAACCGCCGTAGAACAGCGCCAGACCGGGTAGCGTCATGAACAACACCAGCGCGGTGGAGGTCATCTGCCAGGCGTTGTGACCGGGACCAGGTCCGGCAATCTTGGAAGGCGCGTTGGTGGAAGCGTTCCGGGCGGTGTTATTTACATACGCTTCCAGATCTTCCAGACGCTCTTGAACCGTCCGCTCCGGCGCAGGTTGATCTGCGGCGATGACGGGAAAGCGCGTTCCAAACGCAAGGGTCAACAGGAAAAGGGTGAGGAAAAGTTTCTTCATGGAATGGGGGGTGGTTGAGGTTTGATCGGCTGTTAAACGGCGTTGTCGCCCTTCTCTTCTGTGCGAATCCGAACCGCATCTTCGACGCTCGAGACGAATACTTTGCCATCCCCGATCTTGCCGGTTTTGGCAGCCTTAACGATGGCGGCAACTGCAGCGTCGATGCGGCTGTCCGCGACCACGATTTCGATTTTGATCTTGGGCAGGAAATCCACCGTGTATTCGCTGCCGCGATAAATTTCAGTATGACCCTTTTGGCGGCCAAAGCCTTTGACTTCGGTAATCGTCATTCCTTCAATGCCGATCTCGGCGAGGGCATCCTTCACTTCCTCCAGTTTGAATGGTTTAATGATCGCTTCTATTTTTTTCATGGCAGTTCTTTTAGGGACTAAACGAAATCGAATGCGCCTTTCTGAATGGCAGAAAAGTAAGAGCCCGGTTTGGTTCAGCTCAAATCATCGCATTCAATTCGTGTCTCCTCCCTTCCAAGCAATAGCTTTGCCACACGAAACGCTGAATGAAATTCAGCGATGAATCCCCGGTGTTTATTAAGAAAAAAGAGTATAAAAACCGCAAGAGCGGTCAGTGCCGGATCACTGAACGAATTCAACCCTGTTGTGATTTGATCAGCCTGCGTGTTTCTGAACTGTCAGGCGACGGAAAGAAATGTCGCCGCCAAACAGACGGTCAAATGGAGTAGATCCGCGCCGAATCGCCGCACCTGAAGATGGAAGAAGAACGCGACCGCGAAAGTTTCTAATCGACTGATGCTTCACCAGTTCACTGCCAAGCGAGTCCGCGCCGCTTCAACTATGAATCACGAGTTGAATATTCTCGGGCAGATGCCGGGCCACTTGCGTCACCACGTCCCCTTGCAGCAGCTTGGCCAGGGCGGTGCGATGAGCAGAACCCAGCATCAGAACATCAATACCAAGCGTCGCGCTCAAATCGATGATTGTGGCCGCCGGATCGTCACTCACGGTGTAAAGCGGGATGACCGTCACGCCGGCAGCGCGGCCCAGCTCCAGCATGCCGTACATGATTTTTGCTGCCTGCGGATCATTTTGCCAGCGCGGCCGCTCGGCACCGGTGGGAATGCCCGGCAGATTTACGGCGAGTTGTTTAACGTAAAGCACGTAAAGATTCCCCTGCCGAAAGCGAGCCTCTTCCAAGGCGTACTTCAGCACAGGCGTCAGGCCGCGAGCGGCGACAAGAATCGATTGACCGGTGGAGAAATTCGGCTGAAAGGCCGCGATCGACTCGGGATTGACGGCGGCGGCAATTTCGCGACTGACCGTGATTGTTTCCAAACCCGCGCGCTTCTGCGCGAGCGCGCGCAAACCCAGGCCGAAGATCAGCACGCAGACCACGAAGAACAATGCGTTGGGCTTGGTCTTGGCCAGGGTCAGTTCAACGGCAAACAGAATGAGAAAAGTGAAAGCCATGGTGCCGCGCTCATACCAGCGCAGCTTGAGATTCCGATTGATGACGCATGAACCGAGATTCACTGCAATCGCGCCCACGACGCCGATCGCGTAAAGCTCCATCAGGACAAGCTGGTCACGGGAGACCAGCACCACGAGCATGGGCAAAAGCAGCGCGATGACCATTGGCCAAATCGGCATTCCGTGCGAATTGAGCTTCACAAACGGGCGCGGCATTTCCCCATCGCGCGCCAGCAGGTAAAGCAAACCGATGAGCGCGCTGATGGCGGTATTCACCGCGCTCAGCAGCAACAAGCCGACAATGACACCGGTGACCCAGCCCAAGGCTTTTCCAAAGCCAGATCCGAGCGCCATGCCGCCGTATTGCTCCGCGAGAACAGTGAGCATGTCGTCCCAGCGATGCTCCAACATCAACTTCATCTCGGGCGATAAGGAAAGCATGGCCCAGCCGAGCAGACATGTTCCGACGACCACTTCAAAAGCGACGATCAAAATTGCCCGGCGTGAACTGCGGACCACATGCGGATTTTCCATGCTCGATCCGGGGTCCAGCTTCATTACTCCCGTGAGATTCGCGATCGCCTCCACACCGCTCAGCGCAAGAATGACGCCGACGAATCCGATCCAGTTCTTCGTAAAACTCTGATGCGTCGGTTCCAAGTGTTCGAGCGTGAGATGCGGCACGCTGAAACCAACAATGACCAAAACAGCCACGACCATGGGAATCGCCAGCGAAATGGCCATGCTGCCGCTGTGCTTCGGTCCGAAGACATTGATGAAGCCGATGATCGCGATGATTCCGATGGCACTGAGAGCCAGATGCTCTTTCGGTACTTTGAAATAAACCATCGCGGCCCAAGCGCTCAGGGACGCGGTGACTGTGAAATTGGCCACCAGCAGCAGCGCGCCAATCACCGCCAGGAGCCGGCTTTGAAGACGGGCCGAGGAGTAAACGCCGCCACCATCCGGGAACAGCTTGCAAATGATGATGTAATTGTAGCCGACCAGTGCCGTCAGGAGCGAGACGGCGACAATCGTCGGCAACGACGCATATTGAATCGCCAGAAAAGCCGCGCCAATGACATAGGCTTTGCTAGTACCCCAATCGCCATAAAGCAATGCTGCGGCGCGTGCCCAACCTACGTTACGCGGACGATGTGGACCGATTTCCATATGCAGAAATTCAGAGAAAGAGAGACAACGGGCAGCGCGCGAGAACGCCTGCTGTTGTGGATGCTGAGAGGACGATCACCGACCCCATCAGTAAACCTTCCGCAGATTGGAGGGGAGGATGTTCAACTCCGTGCGGTACTTCGCGACGGTACGGCGCGCAATG
>JBQCEJ010000132.1:0-7593 GCA_051960355.1 Verrucomicrobiota bacterium
AAATTTCGGATCCTGAAGATGATCACGACGATGTGCCGAAGGCTGCCACGAAACGTCCTCCAAGAGTGGAACCAAGCCGGGTGCGCCCGACCGTTTGGATTCCAGCAACCAAGTTTTGTTCTTACATTTCATGATTCTGCCCCCGGGGTGGCTGCCCTTCGCTCTTTGGTTTCACCATCCCCCCGATTGTTTGCCTATAGGACAAACGTCCGCAAAGATTCCTTTGAATTATTTACAGACGGCAAAATGCGACTTTCGATCTGGGTCGAATCGCGTAGAATAGCTGGCGTTCTATCCAATGAAATACATCTCTTCGCTCATCACCCTGCTGTGCAGCGCAATCGCCACATTCGCGGCATCAACGGATTCAATCGCCGCTTCCAGTTCCTCCATTGACGCGCGCATGTTGCGGTACCCGGACGTTTCAGCGACGCAAATCGTCTTCGTCTATGCCGGCGACATCTGGGTCGCACCGAAAACCGGCGGCGCAGCGCAACGGCTCAGTTCGCCCAAAGGCGAGGAATCCTTTCCGCGCTTCTCGCCCGACGGAAACGAAATCGCCTTCAGCGGCAATTACGACGGCAACACCGATATCTATGTTGTGCCGGCAACCGGCGGTTTGCCCAGGCGCCTGACGTTTCACGGCGATACGGATCGCGTGCTGGACTGGTATCCCGATGGCCGGTCGATTCTCTTCGCCACGCCGCGCACGAGTGAAAAGGATCGTTTCAATCAGCTCTACAAAATTTCCGCTCAAGGTGGTTTGCCAGAAAAACTGCCCGTGCCGTATGGCGAGTTCGGCTCCATTTCGCCCGACGGCAAAACGCTCGCCTACATTCCGATCTCGGTCGATTTCCGCACCTGGAAACGCTATCGCGGCGGCATGAATCCCGACATCTGGCTCTTCAATCTGCAAACCTTGGACGCCAAAAACATCACCAAGGACGACTCGGCTAACTCGCAGCCAATGTGGCATGGCTCCACACTTTACTTCCTCTCCGATCGCGACAAAAACAAGCGCGCCAATCTCTGGGCCTACGACGCGAAACAGGACAAGGTTCGGCAAATCACGTTCTTTGAAGACTTCGACGTTCACTTTCCGAGCATCGGACCGGAGGACATTGTGTTCGAAACCGCCGGGCGCCTTTACCTGCTGAATCTGAAAACGGAAAAATATTCCGCCGTGAACATCCACGTGCTGACGGATCGCGCCACGCTCAAGCCGCGGCTGGAAACCGTTTCCAAGCTGGCCGCCGATCCCGACATTTCGCCCTCCGGCAAACGTGTCGTCCTCGCAGCGCGCGGCGAACTGTTCACCATTCCTGCCGAACACGGCGTCACCCGCAATCTGACGCGCAGCTCCGGCGTGGCCGAGCGCTTTCCAGTCTGGTCGCCGGATGGCAAGTGGATCGCCTACTTCAGCGATCGCACCGGCGAATATGAATTGACGATTCGGCCCGCGGATGGCTCGGGCGAGGAACAGGTTTTGACCAAACTGCGCGCGGGTTTTCGTTACACACCGGTTTGGTCGCCGGACAGCCGCAAGCTGGTGTTCATTGATCAGGCGATGGCGATTCACCTGCACGATCTGGACAAGAAAAAGACCAGGCAAATCGATCGCGAACTCTGGCTCTACAACGACGAACTCTCGAGCTTCACGTTCAGTTGGTCGAAGGACAGCCGCTGGATCACTTACGCGCACGACATGGAGAACAACCACACCGCGATCGCGCTTTACGACACGCAAGCCGGCAAGCAACACATCGTCACCAGCGGCTATTACGACGATCAACGTCCCGTGTTCGATCCGGACGGGAAGTATTTGTATTACCGGTCGGGCCGCAATTTCACGCCGGTTTACAGCGATCTCGATAACACCTGGATTTACCCAAACACCTGGCAACTCGTCGCCGTGCCGTTGCGCAAGGATGTCGCTTCGCCGCTCGCGCCGCGCAATGACGACGAAGGCGACAAGGACAAGGCGACCGATAAAGCAAAGCCCGAAGATCCCGATCGCAAAAAGGACGAACCGCAGCTTGCCGCAACGAAAGACGAACCCAAAAAGAAGAAAGCCGCCGACCCAGGTAAGCCGGAAACCAAATCAGACGAATCGGAATCCAAGAAGCCGGAGAAATCGGCCAAGCCGGTGAAAATCGATCTCGAAAACTTCGAGCGGCGCGCCGTCGTGCTGCCGCCGAAACCCGGTTATTTCGGCTCGCTGAGCGCCACCAGTGGCAAGCTGATCTACCGCCGCCTGGCGCGCGCAGGAGCGGATAATGACGATAAAAGCGCGCTGATGTATTACGACCTGGAAAAGCGTGAGGAGAAGACGATTTTGCGCGATGTGGACGAAGCGATTCTCTCCGCCAAACGTGAAAAAATGCTGGTCCGACGCAACGGCGACTACGCCATCATCGAACCCAAGGAGGATCAGAAGTTCGATAAAAAGCTTTCGCTCTCGGGGTTGCAAACAGTGGTTGATCCGGTCGCGGAATGGCAGCAACTCTTCACCGACGCCTGGCGATTGGAACGCGATTATTTTTACGATCCCGCCATGCACGGCGTGAATTGGCCGGCGATGCGCGCGCGCTACGGCGACATGCTCAAGGACGCGGTCACACGCTGGGATGTGAACTACGTGATTGGCGAGTTGATCGGGGAATTGAACTCTTCCCACACGTACCGCAGCTGCGGCGACACCGAAGCGAGTGAGCAAATCGGAGTCGGCTATCTCGGCGCGGACTTCGCCCTGGATAACGGCGCGTATCGCATCAAGAAGATTATCGAAGGCGCGAACTGGGACGCGGAAGTGCGCTCGCCTCTCAAGCAGCCCGGCGTGGAAATCAACGAAGGCGATTATCTCCTCGTGATCAACGGACTTCCGCTCGATACCGAAGTGGAACCGTATGCCGCTTTTCAGGGACTCGCCGGCAAACCGGTTTTTCTCACCGTCAATGACAAGCCAACCCTGAAAGGCGCGCGTGAAGTGCTGGTGCAAACGCTTTCCAGCGAAGCGCGCTTGCGTCATCTCGCGTGGATTGAATCGAATCGCAAGCAGGTCGAAACGGCCAGCGCCGGGCAGATCGGTTACATTTACGTCGCCGACACCGGACGCAACGGCCAGTCCGAACTGGTCCGCCAGTTCCGCGCGCAGTTTGACAAAGCCGGACTCATTATCGACGAACGCTTCAACAGCGGCGGTCAGATTCCCGATCGCTTCATCGAGTTGCTCGGGCGAAAGACTTTGAACTATTGGGGCGTGCGCGACGGTCGCGATTGGGCTTGGCCGCAGACGGCGAATTCCGGTCCGAAGGCGATGCTGGTGAACGGCTGGAGCGGCTCGGGCGGCGATTGCTTCCCCTATTATTTCCAGAAAACGGGACTAGGCCCAGTGATTGGCACACGCACGTGGGGCGGCTTGATCGGCATCACCGGCGTTCCCGGACTGATCGATGGCGGCAGTGTCACCGTTCCGACCTTCGGCATTTACGCAGATGGCAATTGGATCATCGAAGGTCACGGCGTCGAGCCGGACATCACGGTGGTGGACGATCCCTCGCTCATGGCCCACGGCCACGATCCGCAGTTGGAGCGCGCGATTGAGGAAGTGTTGAACTCGCTGAAGAAAGCTCCGGCCAAACCTTTGAAGAAACCTAAATACCCCATGCGTGCCGGACGGTAACAAAGGTGCGGAAGCCGCCGCACTTCAAATGTTGGCGCGACTGATCACGGTTTCCGCACTCGCCAAGCGTTTGGACTGCGGCTTCTGCCTTGGAGCGTTTGTCGCCCATGATCGCACATTGCGATTGCGGCGGCGGCCGATCGATTGTAAACCTTGCGCATCTTGGTGAATCCATTCCATCCCTGCGGTCCGGAGCAACACTTCCATTCAACACTCTATTGATGAAAACACTTCTCAAGTATCGATGGTTCCCAGTCCTCCTTCTCTCCGCGCCCTCGCTGCTCGCGACGGAGACCACTCCGGCGGCAAGCTGGCACGCGCAGACGCTGGCGGAAGCGATTGGCTTGATGCTGTTGTTTGCTGGCATCGGAATCGCGGCTGCCGTGATTGGCTACAAAGTGTTCGACAAATGCACGCCGGGCAATCTCCACAAGGAAATCCTCGAAAACAAGAATGTTGCCGCCGCGATTGTCGCCGGCTCGGTGATTCTCGGCGTGTGCATCATCATTGCCGCGGCGATGCTTGGTTGAACCGGTTTTGCTCAGGTGAAACGCAGCAAGAGTATTCAGTTGATCCTGGTCGGCACGCTCGCGGTCGGGGCCTTGACCAGTTGCAATTCGGATGGCAATCGCGCGCCGCTCAGCGCGCAAAACGTTTACACCAACAACTATTTTGTTCCCGGCGTGGGCTACTATCACGCTCCGTTCCGCGCGTGGTATCCGCTTCCCTACAATCATTTTGATCTTCAGAACCAGCGCTATTTCTTTGGCGGACAGTGGGCCGATTCCCCGCATCAGAGCATCACCAACATCTCCGCGCCGTTTCCAGAAACGGCGGCCCGGGCTCAGGCGCAACGAACTGATATCCGGCGCGCGGGTTTTGGCAGCACCTCGCACAGTCATTGGATTCATTCCTGAATGCAACGTCACATCTGCCAACCCAGAACCGACTGGCGCCAGAAGGTCGAGAGCATCGGTCTGACCTATCATTCGCACGAGAGCGGCCCGTATTGGGATGAGTCGGCCTGCTACGAGTTAACTATGGCGGAGGTGGACACGCTCGAAGCGGCGGCCAACACGCTGCACCAACTTTGTCTCGAGGCGGCCGACGCCGTGATTGCAAACGGGTGGTGGGCGCGGTTGGGCATTCCCGAAGCGGCGGTGCCGTCGATTGTTCGTTCATGGGAGCGGGATGACTTCAGCCTTTATGGCCGGTTCGATCTTGCCTTCGACGGTGGCGCGCCCCGGTTGCTTGAGTACAATGCCGACACCCCGACCGCGCTGGTGGAAGCCGCCGTGGCTCAATGGTTCTGGCTTCAGGAAACGAATGCCGCGGCCGATCAGTTCAATTCCATTCACGAACGGCTGATCGAGGCTTGGCGACGGTGGGGTGGCAGCACGCTGTATTTCAGCAGCATCAAGGAAAATCCCGAGGACGAGCAGACGGTGCTCTATTTGCGGGACACCTGTGAGCAAGCCGGCGTGAAAACTCAATGGGTGTACGTGGAGGACATCGGCTGGGACGGGCGTCAAACGCGTTTTGTGGATCTCGATCTGCGGGTGATCGAGAACTGTTTCAAGCTCTATCCCTGGGAATGGTTCTGGCGCGAGGAGTTCGGCGCGCATCTGGCCAAGGATGTCATCCGGTTCATCGAGCCGAGCTGGAAAATGCTGCTCAGTAACAAAGGTTTGTTGCCGGTTCTTTGGGAATTGTTTCCCGATCACCCGAATCTCTTGCCTGCTTACGAGACGGCGGCCCCGCTTGGCAACTCCTACATTCGCAAACCGAAACTCAGCCGTGAAGGCAGCAACGTCACCTGGGTTGCGGGCGGCGGCGTGGTGGAAGAAACGGCCGGTGATTACGGCGAGGAAGGCCATGTTTATCAGGGGCTGGCAGACCTGCCGGAGTTTGACGGACACCATCCGATCCTGGGCCTGTGGGTGGTGGATCATAAGGCGGCTGGCCTTGGAATCCGCGAGGACACCCGCCGCATCACTGGAAACCTGAGCCGGTTTCTTCCGCATTTCTTCCACAATCCCAATCTGCCATGAGCTTCGCCAATCCCACACCTCTCCGAGTCGGCATGAGCGGCACGCTCTCAGGCAAGCCGTATCGCGTGGCCGGACGCGTGGTCATGGGGATGGACGAAGGCGGCGAGACTTACTATTGGAACGAATTCAATCTCGTCGATGATGCCGGCGATTCCGTCACGCTGGTTTATGAGGAAACCGAGCACGGCGGTGAATGGCGGCTGTTCACCTTGTTTGAGCCGGACACGCCGATGAGCGTGCAGGAGGCCGCATCGAAGCGCGTCGGCGATCTGCTTGCGCTCAATAATCTAAACCTGCGGATAACACTGGTGGACGAATCGCGCGTTTACCGGATCGAAGGGCAGGCGCCCGAAGGAGTTGAGGTCGGCGACACCGCCCATTATTTCAATGCGGAGTCGGGGCGAAAGATGATCGTGGCGAGCTGGACCGGCAATGAGCTGGAGTTCTATCAGGGCGTCACGCTCTCAGCCGGATTGGTCGCCTCGGCGTTCAACCTCGATTTAGGCAAGCTCAAGTCCGGTTTCAGCGCGTCCTCGGCGAGCTCCCTCGCGTCGGGTCTGTTTGGGGGAAACAAAGAATCCTCCTCCAATTGGATCTTCAAACTCCTCCTCGGCGTCATAGTCTTGGCTACGCTTTTCGGCGGCTACGCTTCCTGCCGGTCATCCGAAGCACGGATTACGCCCGCAAAAACCTTCACCGCTGATCCGCATTTAAAGCTGGACAGTGCCGGCACCCTGGACGGGAAAAGTTACCAGATTAAGGGCCATGCTATAGTCGAATTGGCCGAAGTCGGACGCATTCGGGATGAGCATGAATTTGCTCTGTCGCATGAGTCGGAACGCAACGGGTTGCTGGTTTTCGGAATGAGCGGTGGCAAGGATTGGGTGCTTTTCACACCGATGGAACCAATGAATGCACTGACACCCGTGGAAGCCGCCGTCCTCAAGGCGGGCGAAACGGTGAACTTGAACGGCTACATCGTGCCGATCCAGGAACTTTTCCAGGCGACGCCGCTTGAGATCAGCGGCTCGGGATTGGACGAGTGGACCAGCGGAAAGGCATGTTATGGCTTCCGCGCGCAATCGGGTTCCACGCTCTTGCTCGTGCGCTGGAATGATGCCGGAATCACGTTTTACAGCGGCAAAGTGGTGCCGGAGAAGGCGGTCTTCGCGGCGTTCCAGAGGACGCGTTGACTCTTATCTTGGGGCTTCGTCTACATATGTGTTCATGCTCGTTGGACGTTGAATGTTAAGCGTTGAATGATCCTTTTCTTCACCCTCTTTCAATCCAGACGACTCCTTGAGTTCCCCCCTTCGTTTGTCGTATTGTAACGGTTCACATGTTGACTCTTGCAGGAATCAGTAAGGCTTACGGCGGACGCGTTTTGTTCGATGACGTCACGCTCCAGATCAATCGCGGGGATCGCATCGGTCTGGTCGGGCCGAATGGCGCTGGCAAGTCCACGCTCCTGGCCATGATGCTGGGCGAAGAATCGGCCGATGACGGCAAGATCATTCTCGAACGGAACGTCACGCTGGGTCATTTGCCGCAGGAAAGCATGCCGTTCGGCGATGAAACGGTGATCGAACTGGCCACGAGCATTTCACCGGAATTCACCAAGCTCCGCCGCATTATCAAGGCCTGGGACAATGATCATCCGGACGTTGCCTCGATTCATCCCGAGGAAATTCATGACGACGTTCACGATCGCTTCAACGAACTCGGCGGTTACCAACTCGAAGCCAAGGCCAAGGGCATTCTCGCCGGCTTGAGCTTTCGCGAAAAGGATTTCGATCGTCCAGCCCGGGAAATGAGCGGTGGCTGGGTGATGCGCGCGCATCTGGCCCGGCTGCTGGCGCA
>JBQCEJ010000133.1:0-9973 GCA_051960355.1 Verrucomicrobiota bacterium
CGATCTGCATGCACGGTAAGCGTGGTCGGTTCAAAAATGTGATACTTCAAGGCTGCGCCCATGATTGGCGTCAACAGACTGGATTTTCCGGAACCTATGAACTGTCGAATCTCTGCACCGCCATTGACGGAAAGTTCAATCTTCCCCGTCACGTGGCAGACCAGGCGGGCTTTGATTTGTTCATAGGTCATGTCAACGCCGTCGCCGACGTCATCGTAGCCGAACCCGAGACCAATGCCGGCCCCAATGTTGGGGCCGAACTCCTGGTTAATCCAATTGAGTGTCGAGTAATTGCGGGAATCGCTGAAGTTGTCCGTCAAGCGGAAGCTCACGGCACCGTTCAGGTCCACCGACAAATCGCCGTTAAGTTGGCGCGAAGCATCCAGTGCCGTTGAGTAGGATTGTTGTTTGGTCTGCGTGCCGGTTTCCGCCTGCGGATCATTGGACAGGGCCGCGGCCAAATTCAACCCAAAGCTCCAATCCTCGTACTGTGTGTTTCCCGCTACGGTTGCCGAATGGTTTACCGTGTTGTCAAAGCCATCGTTCGAATAAAGTTTCATACTGGCCGTGTAATCCATCGTCCAGTGACTTCCGAAATCGATGGCAACACCTGGAGAGAGCGTGTGTGAAAAGGTGTCTTCGGCGCGGTTCGTTTGGATCAGCACGCCCGTGCTGTACATGAAATCATAGCTCACGTGCGGGCGAAACTGGAGTTTCCTCCAAGTCAACGGTGTTCCGGATCCAGATGGAATCCCCCCCACCAAATCCGGACCGGCTGATTTCGACGCGTCCGCGGAGCTTGACGGCGCCGGCGCGGGTGGTGTGATGAACACGGGTTGGGCGAGGGCGTCGGCCCCCATCGCTGCCAAGCTGGCAGCCAGAATGGATCGAAGGGGATGATGGGCGGAGCGGAGTTGTTTTTTCATTTCAATGATCTTTTGATGTGACGCCAACTTGGCATCCTCCGGCATCAGGCTTTCCAAACCCGGCAGGGATTGGCGTGGATGCCAGCCATGGCATTCCGTGTGTCCACAATCGTTTCAGACCATTCGGCCAGTTCCTGGTAATTCACTGCACTGTGTTTCGTGGCAATGAGCGTCAGGTCGAAACTCTCGATGACCTCGCGATCCCACTTCACGGACCTGGTGCCGGTCCACTGCGGATGTTCACGCGTGGGGCGAACCACGGGAACATGGGGATCATAGTATTCGACATGGGCTCCGCGGCGCTTCAGGATTTCCATCAACACGTAACTGGGCGACTCCCGTTCATCATCCACATCGGCCTTGTAAGCCAGTCCCAACACCAGGATACGGCTGCCTTTGATCGACTTGCTTCGCTCGTTGAGTGCTTCGGAAACGCGATGCACCACGTGCTCCGGCATGGCCGTGTTGATTTCTCCGGCCAGCTCGATGAAGCGCGTATGCTGCCCGTATTCTCGGGCTTTCCACGTGAGATAAAAGGGATCGATCGGAATGCAATGACCGCCCAAGCCCGGTCCGGGATAAAAAGGCATGAAGCCGAAAGGTTTCGTCTTCGCCGCATTGATGACTTCCCACACATCGATGCCCATCGCGGTGTAGACGATCTTCAATTCATTCACGAGCGCGATGTTCACGCTGCGAAAGGTGTTCTCCAGAAGCTTCGTGGCTTCCGCTGCCCGGCAGGAGGAGACGGGCACCAGGGTTTTGATGGCTTTCGAGTAAAGTGCCTGGGCGCGTTCCAAACAGGCGGGCGTATAACCGCCGATGACCTTGGGAATGCTGGCCACTTTGCTGTCCGGATTGCCCGGATCTTCGCGCTCGGGCGAAAACGCCAGGTGAAAGTCAACGCCCGCCTTTTTTCCCGAGGTTTTTTCCAGGACCGCGAGCAGATCTTCATCCGTCGTGCCGGGATAGGTGGTGGATTCCAGAACGACGAGCGTTCCCTTTTGGAGATGGGGTCCGATGCTGCGGCCCGTATCGAGAATGTAAGAGATGTCCGGTTCCCGGTTTTTGTTCAATGGAGTTGGAACGCAGATGATCACCGCCTCGGCCTCGCGCACGCGGGAAAAGTCGGCGGAGGCCGAAAACAAACCCATTTTCACGCGCTCCGAAACAGCCTCCGGAGAAATGTGTTTGATGTAACTTTGTCCCTTGTTCAATGCTTCCACTTTGGCCGGATCAATATCCAGGCCGAGCACGTTGACGCCCGAGCGGGCGAATTGCAGTGAGAGCGGCAGACCAACATAACCCAGACCAACGATTGCTATTTTCATTTTAGTTGACGGTTCATTTAGCGGAAACGCGGGCTCCCGCCCAGCGCGAAAGATCAAAATCAAATCAATAAGTAAACTGGATTCAGGGCATCAACAGCCGAATTTCTGCCGCATGTAAGCATCGGCCTCCAGGCTTTTCCTTGCGATCATCTCTTTGCCAATGGCCTTTCCATACGACTCATTTCCCAAGTGATGGATATAGCTTCGACTGGTCCAGACGGTCCGCAATCCAGCCGCCCTCACACGTCGGCACAGCTCCGATTCGTTCCCATAGTCGGGCAGATTCTGGTCAAAGCCCTTCAAGGCATCCCAAATCGTGCGACGCACAAAAAAAGCAAATCCGCCGATGAACGGGAGATCAACCAAAGCGTCGTTGCGGTGCTGCGCAGTGTATTGATCGGCGAACGTCCAGATTTGCTCGTCGGACCAATGATGCCGGCAATGGTAAGCCCGGCTGACAACCTGCGGCCCCGGCGTGTGGCTGGTGGAGGGACCAACTACTGCGATCGCCTCAGACGACTCAAACGCCTCGACGACCGCGGCCCAGCTTTTGGTGGTGACGATTGCATCCGAATTCAGGAGGCAAATGTAAGGGCGCGTTGAGGCCGAAACGCCCGCTTCCGACGCGCGGCTGTGTCCACGGGGTTTTTCATTTCGAATCAGCTTCCAGCCATTTTTTTGCGAAACGGACGTCAGCAGTTTTTTCACGCTTTCGTCGGTCGAACCGTCATCCACGAGAACCACCTCGGCTCGGCCACCAAATTCTTTGAGGCTGTTGAGACAACGCGCAGTAACGTGTGGAGCGTTATGAACAGGAACCACCACGGAAATCTGCGCCGATGCCTGCCTTTCATCTTCGGGCAGAGAAATCGGGCCTTGCGGGTCAAGGTTCCGGCTCAAAGCCCAAATGCGGCCATTCCGCAAAACCTCCTTGATGGGTTCGGGCGTGAGTTGACGCAATATCTGGCGCGGCGTGGTCATTTCAATTCTTCAAACTCAGCGAAGTTTTAGGCTCGCATTCGGGAAAGCCTGCCATGGCCAGCACCGATTGAAGCGCCAGCCGTTGCGAGTCGTTCCATTCGGAGGCGAATCGGCCGGCAGCCTCTTCCAACTGCTTCCGGCGTGAGGAATCCCGCAGCACTTCAACGCAGCGCGCGGCAAAATCCGACGCCGAGTCCGCGCAGAGAAACGCGGTTCCCTTGCCTGATTCCAATCCACCCGAACCGGCCGTTGTAGATATCAGCGCCTTGCTTTTTCCGAGGGCTTCGATGGATTTGATTTTCAAGCCGGTGCCAAAACGCAACGGGCAGAGCACCGTCCAGGCTCTCTCGTAGGCGCGATCAACGTCTGGCACTTCGCCCATCAGGCGGATGCCGTTCCCCGCATTGCCGGTGTGTGAACAAATGCGGCCATAGACTTCGAGCACGGCTGACGGAATCGCGGAAAGGACCTGCGGCCAAACCTCATTTACCAGAAAATCAAACGCGTCGAGATTCACGCGGTTGCTCGACCCTATGAACATCGCGGTCGGTTCACTGGTGGTGGGAGTGGACGGTGATTGAAGTTCCACAAGGTGACCCACAGTTGCGACGGGCCGATCGGTCAATCCGGCAAAGTAGCTTTTCTCTTCCGGTTGAATGGCGATCACACAATCCGCCCGTTGAATGCCGCGGGCTTCCTCAGTTGGCGTCGTGTAAAACCATTCGGGATCGCGTCCGTGATCGAGGAACTGCTGATGCCGGTTGGCTACGATGTCATGGGTGTCGAGGATGCGGAAGACCGAGCGCGGAAAACACTCGAATAAATGCGAGAAAAAGACGTATTCCACCTGCACGGCAGTGGGTTGGATGCGGTCGGCAACGGCCCGCATTTGTTGAACCAGCGCATCACTTTGCCAGGCGTCAATCTGATATGGCAGAACCAGTGATTGGCCGAAAACCTTGGCGGCTTTGCGTCGCAGACGTTGCGGGAAAGAGTGCTTGTGCTTCGGCGGGACGAAATCCAGAAACGTGCAGCGATCTTTTCCCCAACGCTCCGTCATGGCCGTTTCATCACCAGGTTCATGCCGGAAAAACAGGAAATGGAAATCGATCCCGAGCTGTTCATACAATTCCAGCAGGGCGCGAATCCGGGTGCGGTTTCCCGCATTATCCGGATGAGTTGGCGCCGGGCTCACTAGCAGGAGTGTCCTCATGCGGTCAGATGAAAACAGGCGCGGGAACATCCAGTTCCTTTAGAAGAGAATGCAGGTTCTGGAACTGATAGGGTTCGCCGAATCGTTCGCCACAGAGCCGGTTCCAGACCCTTCGCAGCGCGTGAATGTTGCCCCGCATGGCCTCGTTGATGAGCCATTGCATGCGTCGGCGGGCATCCGGGATATCGCGCAGCTGGAATTGGATGATCTGTTCGTTGTAAAAGCGAAGCAGTTGTTCGGCATTCAGTTTCTCCAAAGACGGTTCCACGTTGCGCGCGCGGACCAACGCCGCTTCGCACATTTCATGAAGTCGCTGGCGGGTGCTCGCCGATTCAGTGTCGCCCGTGGCCTGTTGCGGATGCACTCGCCAGGTGGCCAACACTTCGGGCAAGTAAACACAACTTTCCAGCAAGCCGACCCGGGCGCCCCATTCGAAATCGCCCTTGGCCCCAAAGCGTGAGTCGAACAGTCCAACCCGATCGAACACGCGGCGACGGAGGAGGACTTGCGTGATCGAAGTGTAAACTGTTTGCAATGCGAAATGCAGAATGCCGTCCAAAGGCGCTTGGCGCACGTGTGGACGATCCAGCCAATCGCCGGCGAAGCGTCCGAACGCAAAATCCCGCCAGCGCATGGATGGATGTGGCTTGCCATCGCTGTCGATGACTTCTAAAGCACATTGACAGACGCCGCATTGAGGATTTTTCTCCAACGCGCGAACCATCCTTTCCAGACAGTCTGGCATCATCGTGTCGTCGCTGGTGGCGATGTAAACAAATTCGCCACGAGCCTCCTGAATGCAGGGATTCCAACTGCCGGGCGTGCCCATGCGCGGCCCTTGCCAGATGCGCATTCTGGGTTCGCGGGCGGCCAGTTCCTGGATGTATTCCCACGCTCCATCGTCCGAATAGCTGTCATAGACCAGCAGTTCCCAGTCCTGCAGCGTCTGATTGAAAATCGTTTCGAATCGCTCCGGCAGGTAAGGCCGGGTGTTCAGATTGGGAACGCAGATGGATACTTTTGGCGTCATGCGCGATTGGATTACGATCTGATCCTGTTGGGCTTCACTGATGCGCTCCTGAATCGTTTGCTCGTTGGATACGCTGGCTCAAGTGGGCGCGCCCTTCTGGCTAAGGGGTGGGAATGATCACCTGATAGAACCGTTGCGGTGCGCCACCCGTATTGTCAGTGGCAAACGCAGTTTCATTGGTTGCTGTGACGTTCGTCAGGGGAATCCAGTCGCCGCTCGCAAGATCCGAACGGTAGCGCACCTGATACATGACGTTGCTAACCGAGCTCCAAGTGATCACAAACTGGTCTGAACCAGCATTCGTAAGCGAGAGGATCATCGGCACCGGGCTGGGAGCAATCGTCAAGGTGCCGGGATTGAAATTGACCTGATAGTTGCTCGCACTCAGACCGGAAGGGGTAATGGCATACAGCCCCACCGCTTCTCCGGATTCGCGAGTGAATGTCAGTGTTCCGTTGAGAACTGAATTGTCGTCGGTTTCAACAAAGCCGCTATACGTGGCTGTGAATGCGGGATCAGCCTGGCCGAAAAACTTCGTTTCATCATTGGCTGTAACGGTCAGCGTGGCTGGGTTGATGGTCAGTGTGTTGGTGGCTGAACCGGAGTAGTTCGGATCGATGACTGTGCCGACGACTTCGTAGGAACCTGCGTTGGTGGGCGAAACCGAGTCGCCGTCGTAAGTGAGTTGAACGTTCAAGCCGGCGGGCTCTGTTTCCGCCGAGGCACTCTGACCGTTGCCATCAAAGACGTGAGCGAGATTCGTGAGGGTGACGATTGCTGGAGCCGGAGAGATGACAAGCGTATTGGTGGCGGTGCCGGAGTAATTCGAATCGACGACCGTGCCGACGACTTCATAGAGCCCGGCATTAGTGGGCGGAGCCGAGTCGCCGTCGTAAGTGAGTTGAACGTTCAAGCCGGCAGGCTCTGTTTCCGCCGAGGCACTCTGGCCATTGCCGTCAAATACGTGCGCCAAGTTGGTGAGCGTGACGATCGCCGGAGCCGGCGAAATGACGAGCGTATTGGTAACGGTGCCGGAGTAATTCGGGTCGAGGATCGTGCCGATGACTTCATAGAGCCCGGCATTAGTGGGCGGAGCCGAGTCGCCGTCGTAAGTGAGTTGAACGTTCAAGCCGGCAGGCTCTGTTTCCGCCGAGGCGGCCTGACCGTTGCCATCGAAGACGTGAGCGAGATTCGTGAGAGTGACGATTGCTGGAGCCGGAGAGATGACAAGTGTGTTGGTGACTGAACCGGAGTAGTTCGGATCGATGACTGTGCCGACGACTTCGTAGAATCCGGCATTGGTGGGCGGAACCGAGTCGCCGTCATAAGTGAGTTGAACGTTCAAGCCAGCAGGCTCTGTTTCCGCCGAGGCGCCTTGGCCGTTGCCATCAAAGACGTGAGCGAGATTGGTGAGCGTGATGATTGCCGGAGCCGGCGAGATGACAAGCGTGTTGGTGACTGAACCGGAGTAGTTCGGATCGATGACTGTGCCGACGACTTGGTAGAGTCCGGCGTTGTTGGGCAGAACCGAGTCGCCATCGTAGGTGAGCTGGACATTCAAACCAGCAGGCTCTGTTTCCGCCGTGGCGCCCTGGCCATTGCCGTCAAAGACGTGCGCCAAGTTGGTGATCGTGACGATTGCTGGAGCCGGAGAGATGACGAGCGTGTTGGTGGCCGAACCGGAGTAGTTCGGATCGATGACTGTGCCGATGACTTGGTAGAGTCCGGCGTTGGTGGGCAGAACCGAGTCGCCATCGTAAGTGAGTTGAACGTTCAAGCCACTGGGCTCGGTCTGCGCCGTGGCGCTCTGACCGTTGCCATCAAAGACGTGAGCCAGGTTGGTGAGCGTGACGATTGCCGGAGCCGGCGAGATGACGAGGGTGTTGGTGGCGGTGCCCGAGTAATTCGGGTCAGTGACCGTGCCGACGACTTCGTAGGAACCTGCGTTGGTGGGAGAATCGAAGCTGCCGTCGTAAGTTAATTGCACGCTCAACCCCGCGGGTTCGGTAATAGCGGTCACGCTTTTAGCAATGCCGTCGTAGATCTGAACTAGATTGCTCAGCGTAATGATGGCCGATGTGGACCCGGTCGGTTCGTAAACTGCGGTTAGGTTGTGATCTGCCAAAAGCGTTACGCTGGTGCTGAGATTGGTGCTGAAATCCACACCGTCGTTCTGCCATTTCTTGAACACGTTTGTGCCTGACGCCATTGGCGCAGTGAGGTTCACGATTGTTCCGGATTGGTAGAATCGGCTGAACAAGGTGGATCCATCGGTCGCTCCGTTCGTATCCGCAGGGTTTACGGAAACCGTCACCCCGTTTTCAGGGAACGACGATACTGTCAGTGTCTGGCCTCCGATTGGATAGACGCGGACATTGTCCAGTAACGTGTCCAAGTTCAAAGTTGCTGGAGAGATGTCTTGGAACGTGAGTGTGGTTACCGGGCTGTCGGCCATGAAGGTGTAACTGGCCGCAACCCATTTGGTGGAGCCTCCGCCCAAGCCGAAGGCGGAGACCGTCTGTGACAAGAGGTTGGAGGTGCCCTGTACGGTTATCTGCAATCGCTGCTCGTCAGAGTTATAGGCGATGACTCCCATGTCGAACTCGAGCGCATAGAGGTGGCCGGGTGCCGTGGTGAAGCGCTGTTGCAAGGTGGCATTCGGCGTTGATTGTCCGCCGTTGAGGACATTGACTTTTGTGCCATCCGTAGTTGGGAACCCAGGATCCTGAACGACCACTTGATTTCCGTTTGTGATCCATGACTGGAAGAAGAATTCAAAACTGCCATTGGCGATCGTGCCGGACGTAATGACCGTTAGAACTGCTGCCCGGCTGAAATTGGTTCCGTTTGAATTGTATACCACGACATCGTAATTGCCTGCGTCGGTCAACTGGACAACCGTGTTCGAAAACGCGCTGGCTGTGGCCCCGGGAATATTTGTCCCATTCCGTCGCCATTGATAGTTCAACCCGCTGCCGTTCGCCTCAACATTGAATATGGCCATGCTGCCAACGATCGCAGTGAGGTCCGCTGGTTGGGATGTGATATGGGGTGGAGGCGGGCCATAAACCGCGGTCATGGTGTAATCTGCATTCACGGTTAAGCTGGCCGTCGCACTGGTGCTGAAGTCAGAGCCGTCTTTCTGCCATTTCTGAAAAACGTTGGCGCCCGACATAGGCGGCGCTGTGAGGCTTATAACCGTCCCATCGTTGTAAATCCGATTGAATCCGGTGATGCCATTGGTATTGCCGAAGTTGTCCGCGGGCGCGACAGCAATATTCAACCCGCTGTCCGGAGAAGAAGCGATTGCGACGGTTCGCACCGCTTGCGTGTTCACGCGAACATTGTCCAACAGCAAATCGATGTTAAGAGTGGCCGGTGAAATATCGCGGAAAGTGAGAGTCGTAACAGTGCTGTCCGCGATGAATTGGCATCGGACGGACGACCACTTCGAAAGACCACCTCCAGCACCCGATATCGAATTGGTCTTGGAAAGCAACACGCTGTCACCCTGCAGGGTCACGAGCAGCATCTGCGTGTCATTGTTGTAGCCCACCACTCCAAAATCGAAGTCCAGTGCGTATGTTTGCCCTGGAACGGTGGTGAACCTTTGCCAAACCAGTCCGTCAGGAGTTGTCTGCCCTCCATTAAACACAAGCGAGTTGGTGCCCTCAGTAACCGGCCAGCCGGGTGCGGATACCAGATCCTGATTTCCGCTGGCGGTCCACCCCTCGTAGCCGGATTCGAAGCTGCCATTGGCCAAAAGTCCAGAATTCAGGACTGTGAGAATTGCGGCGGAGCTGAAATTAGTACCGCCGCTATTGCTGATTACCACATCATAATTCCCTGCATCTGATGCCTGGACATTACTGTTGGTATAGCTGTTTTGCGTTGCGCCGGGGAGATTAGTCCCGTTCAAGCGCCACTGGTAGGACAAGGGTTCCACTCCAATGGCCGAGACTGTAAATACAGCCGTGCCATTCACCGTCGTCGTGAGGCTTAGCGGCTGATTGGTGATCGTTGGGGGCGCTGTGATGTAAACTGCGTTCAAGGTTTCATCCCCCTCAACAACCAGAGTTGTAGTGGGAGTGGTCGAAAAATCGGTTCCGTTTTTCTGCCACTTTTTAAAAACCGTTGTTCCCGAGTTTGAAGGAATGGCAAGGCTGACCAGCGTGCCTTCATTATACTGACGAGAGAATCCAGTCACGCCATTGCTCGCCGCGTTCGTATCCGACGGACTGACCGTCACGGGCAAGCCAGACGCAGGGCTGGATGATATCGTGAGGGTATGTGGCACCTGTTCATACACTCGGATGTTATCAACCAATAGGTCGATATTGAGTGTGCTCGAAGAGACGTCCTGGATTTTTAAGGTGGTAATGGAGCTGTCCGCTACGAAAGAGTAGCTCAAAGGGGTCCAACGCGTGGCTCCATTGCCCAGCCCCGAAACGGAAACGGAGTTGAAGACCAGGAGGTTGTTCCCCTGCACAGT
>JBQCEJ010000134.1:0-15348 GCA_051960355.1 Verrucomicrobiota bacterium
AGCGCATGCAGGCGTTGGAACACGAGCGCGCGCTCAAGCAGTCGGGTCAGGTCACTTCCAGTTCTGATCCCAATGTCGTGGAATTCAGAGGCGCCGACTTCTTCCTCACCGGCAATCTCCAAGGCATGACGACCCGCACGACCGCTGGCACCAGCGATTACATTCTTTACAGCTTCCAACTGATTGACGCGCGTTCCAGCGATATCATCTGGGAAGACTCGGCTGAAATTAAGAAGCAGGGTCTGGAAGACGCCGCTTACCGGTAAACTGATTCGCGTCCGTTCGTCGGAATGAAAAAACTGGGTTGGTTAAGCTGCATTTGCCTCTTGCTTGCGGGTTGCGCCAGCACGCCGCGCCAGCCGCCGGTCGCCTTGACCGGCGACATCATGGTGGATGGGCCTAAGATGATCGAACACGGGCCGGCCAAGGACCGGGTGCTTTGGCAATACCGCACGGCCGCCGCAGCGATGCGCCGGGGGGAATTCCACATCGCCAAGCGCTATCTCGACGACGCATTGCTGACCTTGGGCGGGATTTACGGCAAAGATAAATCCGCCCAGCAAGCGCGGGGTTACTTTCATTCGGAATCGCGGAAAACCTTTATCGGGGAGCCGTATGAACGGGTGATGGCTTATTATTATCGTGGTATTCTGTATTGGATGGATGGTGAACCGGACAATGCCCGCGCCTGTTTCCGCAGTGCGGAACTGGAAGACACCAGCAATGATGAATTCGTTGCGGATTACGCGATTCTTGATTACTTGGATGGCTTGGCTTCACTCAAGCTCGGCGGGGATGGCTCGGATGCCTTCAAACGTGCGGAGAAGGAATCGCGGCTTTCCAAACTGCCGCCATACAATCCGCAGGCGAACGTGCTCTTTCTCATTGAATACGGCCAGGGTCCGACCAAATACGGCGGCGGCGAATACGGCGAGCAACTGCGCTTCCGCGAGCATCCTTCGCCGGTGCGACTGGCCACAGTCGTTGTGGACGGCCAGAAGCTGACCGCCGGTCCTTGTGACGATCTGGCGTATCAAGCCACGACTCGAGGCGGCCGCGTGATGGATTACGTCCTTGGCAATAAGGCGGTGTTCAAATCCACCACGAGCACGATCGGCGATGTTGGAATTCTGAGCGGCGCGGTTTTGGCCGGTCAACGGGGTCACAACAGTGCCGCAGACGAAATCGGTGTTGGTTTGCTGGCGGCGGGCGTGTTGAGCAAGATCTTTTCCGCCGCCACCACTCCAGAGGCTGATGTCCGTTCCTGGGACAATCTTCCCCGTTACCTGACTTTTGCCACGTTGCCGCTGCCACCCGGTCGACATGCGGCGACCGTTGAATTTCAGGATGCAGCCGGGCGTCCTTTACCCAATCTGACCAAGAATTTAACCATCAATGTTCCTTCCGATCCGAAAGAGAAAATCGTTTTTGTGAGCGATCAATCCGTAACTCCGCAAACCTTATGAAAAAAACTCTGCTTCTATTAACGGCTTTGGCGAGCGTCGCACTTTTCGCGGGTTGTGAAACCGCGGTGGTCGATCACGGCGCGTATCTGCCGCTCAATGCCACCGTCAATGACCTGGAAAACCGCGCCGGTTTGGTGCTGCTGGACCAACGCGTTCAGAATTCAGTCACCTGTCCTGGTATTCAAGAAAGCCACCTGCCTGATGGACGCCTGCAGGTTGCCGCACAACTGCGCAATCGCGAAAACCGCCGCATTCAAGTGCAGGCGAACTGCGAATTCAAAGACGCGCAAGGATTTACGCTGGACGCCACGCCGTTCCAGAATGTGTTCCTCGACGAAAATGCCCAGGAGACTGTGAAGTTTGTCTCCATGAATGATCGCGCGGTGCGCTACACGATTCGCATTCGCCAGGCCCGTTGATTTCAACCCATGCACCCTCTGTTGATATGAATTACCGAAAGCTTTCCACTCTGACGGCCACCCTGGCTTTGGTGGTCACGGCCCACGCTCAAAAGGGCGCGATGCCCGTTGCCGAATCCAAACCCGCTCCCGCGCCGCTGCCGCCGAAAGTTTGGGTGGATCCGAATTATCGCAATCCGTTCGCCACTGTCCCGGCGCAACCGGCGCAACCAGGGCAGGTTTATGTTTATGACCAGCGCCCCGTGGCGGGTCCGCAACCGCTGGTCACTCAGGATCAGGCCCAAACCATTATCCAACGTTTCCGCGATGCCTATCCGAAACTTGGAAATCCGCGCTTCCTCATTTACGTCAATCGCGAGCTGGTCGATGAATCGTCAGGCTTGAAACTCACGCAGCGCCAGGAACGCATCCAGAGTTCCCGCAGCAACGGGACGAATTCGGGTTCAACCGTCACGAGCACTGGCGAAAACACCTATCGGACCGACGGCAAAGCGCCGCCGAGTTTGGCCGACAAACAAACCGTGCGCGACGTGGAACGCTTATTCGGCCGATCGCTGCGGGCCGCGGGAGCCAGTCTGGTGGATCAAAAGGTGGCCTCGCAGTTAATTGCCGACCGGCCGTTGGAAGAATTCATCGGGTCGACCGACACGCCCCAGGCGCGCAAGGATCGCGAAGCATTGAGCAAAATCGCCGACGCGGTGATTGAAGTCCTGATTTCCTCCAAAACCGTGACTGTGCCGACGATTTCCGGCAGCCAGACCATTACCATTCCCGATATCCAAGCGACGGCCATCAGCCTCAAGGAATCGAAAATTCTCGCCCAGGCGTCCTCCGCTGACGTGACCAATCGAGTGCCGCCCGCCAATCTGGGCAATTTTGGAGTGAACGAAGTCACCGAAGCCACGGCATTGGAATTGATGGAAGATATGACGCCGCAGTAGGCCCGTCGTGGGCAGCCGAGTCCACGGTATGGGTTTCGGCTGCGCGGCTCGCTTGTTCTAAGCGGATTTGGCCCGCGCTGGAAAATGAGGCAATGCTCGGCCCAGTTCTCACCCGCTTTAACGGGACCGGATTAACGGGACGGGATTGGCCGGCCTTTCTGAAAAAAACTCTGGCCTCCTTTGGACCCATGACCCAACATGCGGACTTGCCTTTGTGGCAGTCGTTTTTACATGAAAGCCAAAATTATTGTTACGCCGAAAAAAGCCGTTCTCGACCCGCAGGGCAAGACCGTGCAAACCGCCCTCGAACACATGGGCTACCAAGGCGTCGGCGCCGTGCATGTCGGTAAATACATGGAAATCGAACTCTCCGGCACGGACAAGGAAGCAGCGCGCAAATCGATTGATGAAGCCTGCCATAAGCTTTTGAGCAATCCCGTCATTGAAGATTACAAATTTGAGATTGTGGATTAAGTTCCATTGCTCGAACGCGCAGTGCTCTGCCGCTCCGCTTCAACGATCCAACAATTCAACGAATCTTGACTTAGAATGAATTTCGCCGTTCTCCAGTTTCCCGGTTCCAACTGCGACCAGGATTGCGTTCACGTCCTGCGCAATGTGCTGGGCCATTCCGCCCGCACCGTCTGGCACAAGGATTCCTCGCTGGGCGAAGCTGACGCGGTAGTAGTGCCCGGCGGTTTCAGCTATGGCGATTATCTCCGCACCGGCGCCATCGCCCGTTTCAGCCCGGTGATGCAGGCCGTGCAGAACTTCGCCGCCAACGGCGGTCATGTCCTCGGGATTTGCAACGGGTTTCAAATTCTCTGCGAAGCGGGCCTGCTCCCCGGCGCGTTGATCCGCAATCGTTCGCTGCAATTCCGCTGCGAAAACGTTTTCCTCAAGACCGTCACGACCGATTCGCCGTTCACCAGCAGGATTCCCCAGGACAAGTTGCTCTGCGTCCCGATTGCCCATGGCGAAGGCTGCTATTTCGCCGACGAACCGACGCTCGCCAAGCTCAAGTCCAACAACCAAATCCTCTGGCGTTACGTCAGCGCCCAAGGCGAAGCTACCGAGCAGTCGAATCCGAACGGTTCGCTCGATAACATCGCCGGCATCTGCAACGAGCGCCGCAACGTCGCCGGTCTCATGCCGCATCCCGAGCGCGCCAGCGAAGCGATTCTCGGTTGCGCCGACGGCAAACTGATTTTCGAAAGCCTGATTCACGCGCTTAAGACCAAGTCGGTCGCGAAGGCGGCTTAGTTCCGATTTGAAGTTGAATTCAGCGATTCGAACCTGCAATGACTGAACCTGCCATTACTCCTGAACTGGTTGCCAAACACAACCTCACGCCGGATGAATATGCCCACGCCAAGGAAATCCTCGGCGGCCGCGAACCGAGCTACACCGAACTCGGCATCTTCTCGGTCATGTGGAGCGAGCATTGCAGTTACAAGAACACCCGCCCGCTGCTGAAAACCTTTCCCACCAAATCGCCCAAAATTCTGGTCGGCGCGGGCGAAGAAAATGCCGGCATCATTGACATCGGCGACGGCCTGGCAATCGCCTTCAAGATCGAATCGCACAATCATCCCAGCGCGGTTGAACCCTTCCAAGGCGCGGCCACCGGAGTCGGCGGCATCGTGCGTGATATTTTCACGATGGGCGCTCGCCCAGTCTGTGCGCTCAACTCCCTGCGTTTCGGAGAAATCACGAATCCCGAAGTGCGCCGCTTGTTCTCGGGCGTTGTTTCCGGGATTGCGCATTACGGCAACTGCTTCGGCATTCCGACCATTGCGGGCGAGGTTTACTTCGACAAAAGCTACGAAGGCAATCCGCTGGTAAACGCGTTTTGCCTCGGCGTGCTGCGGCATGAACAGATTGCACGTGGCGCGGCCAAGGGCATTGGCAACCCGGTATTTTACGTCGGACCGGCCACCGGTCGCGACGGTTTGGCGGGCGCGGCATTCGCGTCGCAGGATTTAACGGACGAATCGGCGCAGCAACAGCGCGGCGCGGTTCAGGTCGGCGATCCGTTCATGGAAAAACTCGTGATGGAAGCCTGTCTGGAACTACTTGCGACCGGAGCGGTTGCCGGAATTCAAGACATGGGCGCGGCGGGTTTGACCTGTTCCACCTGTGAAACCGCCGCTCGCGCTGGCACCGGCATCGAGATCGAACTGGACAAGGTTCCGCAGCGCGGGCCGAACATGAGCAGCTACGAGATCATGCTTTCGGAATCCCAGGAACGCATGTTGATCATCGTTCACAAAGGCCGCGAAGAGGAAGTGAAGCGCATTTTCGACAAATGGGATTTGCCTTGGTCGGAAGTCGGCACCGTGACGGACACCGGACGGATGGTTGTGCGCCATGGCGGGAAAATTATCGCCGATATCCCGGCCAAAAAGATCGCGGACGAATCACCGGTCTATCATCGCCAAGCCAAAGAGCCGGAGTATCTGAAAGCGGTTCGCGCCTTTCGCCTGGATAGCATCGCCGATACGAAGGACGCTTTGGGCGACCTGAAAAAGCTGCTCGCCTGGCCCAGCATCGCTTCCAAGAACTGGGTGTATCGCCAATACGATCACATGGTGCGCGACGGCTCGGTCGTTTGCCCTGGCAGCGACGCGGCGGTCATTCGCATCAAGGGTGATTCGCTTCCTGAAGCTTCGAATGGCAAAACCGTTCCGGAAAAGCTCATCGCCATGTCCGTTGATTGCAATGGCGTTTATGTTTACCTCGATCCCTACGAAGGTGCGAAAGCCGCGGTGGCCGAAGCGTGCCGCAATCTGGCCTGCGCCGGCGCAATCCCGCTGGGCGCCACCGATAATCTGAACATGGCCAATCCGCACAATCCGGAGCTGTTCTGGCAGATTCAGGAAAGTGTGCGCGGCTTGGCTGATGCGTGCCGCGCTTTCAATGCGCCGGTCACCGGCGGTAATTGCTCGCTTTACAATCAGAATCCTTCCGGCCCGATCGATCCCACCCCGACGATTGCCGTCGTCGGGATCGTGGACAAGGCCGAGCACGTCACGACGCAATGGTTCAAGGACGAAGGCGATGCCATTATCCTGCTCGGCGCGCCAGTGGATGCCCAGGACCCGATCTTTGGCTTGGGCGGCAGCGCTTATTTGCAGGTGATTCACGGCCAGAAAAACGGCTCGCCGCCGCGTTGTGATTTGGACAAGGAAAAGGAATTGCATCTGGCGTTGCGGGCCTTGATTGCTTCCGGCGTGGTCAAGAGCGCGCATGATTGCAGTGACGGAGGCTTGGCGGTGGCTTTGGCCGAGAGCTGTATTTCCCAGCAAATTGCCCGCGAAACCCCGCGGCTGATCGGCGCGAAGGTGAATTTGAAAGAATTCAAGGAATCCCGGCTGGATGCTCTGCTCTTCGGTGAAACCCAAGGTCGCGTCGTCATTTCCACCTCGGCGGTGGACGCCGGGAAAGTCCTCGCTCAGGCGAAAATTTTGGGCGTGCCTGCGGCCAAAATTGGAACCGTTGGCGGCTCGACGTTGCAAATCGAAGCAGGTGGGTACACTTTGTCAGGCGATTTGCGCGAATTGCATGACCTCTGGTGGAATTCAATCGCGCGAGCCATGAGCTGATGCAGGACTACCCCAAACATTATTGCGGCGTCTTCGGTATCTTCGGTCACCCGAATGCCGCGGAATTGACTTACTACGGCCTCTACGCGCTGCAACATCGCGGTCAGGAGAGCGCGGGCATTGTCACCAGCGACGGCAAGCAGTTTCGTGTTCATAAGGGCATGGGCCTCGTGCCGCAGGTCTTTACCGGGGACGTCTTGCACGATCTCGTCGGGAACGTGGCCATTGGCCACACGCGCTATTCCACGACCGGCTCCTCGCATATTCTCAACGCTCAACCGTTGACGATCAATTGCCGCCTCGGCCCGATTGCCATTGCGCATAACGGCAACCTGACCAACGCCGGCCAGTTGCGGATGGAGTTGTAACAAACGGGCCAGGTTTTCCAAACGACGGTGGACAGCGAGATCATTTTGCACCTGATGGCCCAGCCGCAATTCAACGGCGGCAATCATCTGGTCCAGGCCATTCGCCGGATCGAAGGCGCGTATTCGCTGGCCATCATGACCGACAAGGAATTGATCGGCGTGCGCGATCCGCACGGCTTTCGGCCGCTGTGTATCGGCAAGCTCGACGATGCCTGGGTGCTCGCCAGTGAAACTTGCGCGCTGGATCTGATCCACGCCAAGTTCGTTCGCGACGTGGAACCCGGCGAAATCGTCATCATCAACAAGGAAGGCCTGACCAGCATTCAAGCCTTTCCCGAACACGAACGCCGCGCCTTCTGCATTTTCGAATACGTTTATTTCGCCCGGCCCGACAGCACGATTGCCAATCGCAATGTCTATCGCGTTCGCACCGAAATGGGCCGGCAACTCGCGCGCGAAAACCCGATCCAAGCCGATCTGGTCATTCCCGTGCCGGACAGCGGTAATTGCGCCGCGCTCGGCTACTCGCTCGAATCCGGCATTCCTTTCGAGATGGCGTTCGTCCGCAATCACTATGTCGGCCGCAGTTTCTTGCAGCCGTCGCAGTTGATTCGCGATTTCGCGGTGCGGGTGAAACTCAATCTCATCGGCGAACTGGTGAAGGGCAAACGCGTGATCGTGGTGGACGATTCCATCGTTCGCGGCACGACCTGCAAGACGCGTGTGAACAGCCTGAAGCAAGCGGGCGCGACGGAAGTTCATGTTCTGGTGAGTTGTCCGCCGCACATGAATCCTTGCGTTTACGGCATCGATTTTCCGGATCGCAGCAAACTCATGGCGGCGAATTATTCGATTGAGGATATTCGAAAATACCTGAATGCCGATTCGCTCCATTACCTGAGCCAGGACGGCATGGTGAAGGCGACCGGCCTTCCAAAGAGCAGCTTCTGCATGGCGTGCTATGACGGTGATTATCCAGTCGCTTACGATCCGTCGGTGGATAAACACATCATCGAACGTCGCAACGGCCGCATCACCAGCTTGAGTGAATCGCTGGCCAAAGATCGGGCGCAAATCAAACTGCTCTGAACGCGATCGTTCCTGCGCTTCCGATTTCATCGAGGCTCCTTTGCGCAATCGGGCCTTCGTTCTTCACTCCCTTGCTTCGGGTGCGAGCATCTGCTATCCCGACGCTCGAATGACTAAACCCGGCCCTAACGCCGTCTAAACCCGCATGGCAGCCGCTGTCTCAGCCCAGCCCCGCGTGGTTGTGGATGGAAAATGTTTCCGACTGGGCGAAAAGAAATTTTTCGTCAAAGGCGTGGCTTATGGACCGTTCGCACCCAATGCTCAAGGCCAGCCGTTCGCTTCACCGGAACAGACTGCGTTGGATTTGACCCAGATCGTTGAGCTCGGCGCCAACGTGATCCGCGTCTATGATGTTCCCCCTCGCTGGTTGCTCGACATGGCGCAGGAACGGCGCCTGAAGGTCTTCATCGATATTCCGTGGAACAAACATCTGTGCTTCGATTCCGAGGAGCGCCGGGAAGACGCCCGTGCCGCCGTTCGCCGCGCGGTTTACGCCTGCGCGCATCACGCGGCGGTGTTCGCCTTCAGCGTTGCCAATGAAATTCCCGCCGACATCGTCCGCTGGATGGGTGCCCGAGCCGTTTCAGATTTCATTGATGAACTGGTTTTCGAAGCCAAGCGGGCCGACCGCGATTGTCTCTGCACCTTTACGAACTTCCCGCCCACGGAGTTTCTCAATCCGCACAGCGTGGACTTTGTCTGTTTCAACGTTTACCTGCACAACGAACAGCCGTTCAAAAATTACCTGGCGCGGTTGCAGATGAGCGCCGAAGCGAAGCCGCTCGTGCTCGGCGAATTCGGCATCGATTCACTGCGCGAAACCGAGGAGCGCAAATGCGAAATCCTGGGCTGGCAGATCGAAGCGGCATTTCGCGGCGGATTGGCGGGCACGGTGGTCTTCACTTACACGGACGATTGGTTTCGGGATGGCCGGCAGATCGAAGATTGGGAAATGGGCCTCGTGACCCGCGAACGTCAGCTCAAGCCGTCGTTCCAAACGGTTCAAAAGCAATTTCAGGCCGCGCCTTATTTTCCGCTCGCACGCTATCCGAAGGTTTCCGTCGTGGTGGCGAGCTACAATGGCGAGCGGACTTTGCGCGGTTGTCTGGAATCACTGAAGCGGCTCAATTATCCCGACTACGAAGTCATCCTGGTCGATGATGGATCGACGGACACGACGCCGCAAATCGCCGCGGCCTATCCGGACGTGCGCAGTCTCCGGCACGGAACCAATCAGGGATTGTCTGTCGCGCGAAACACCGGCATCGCGGCGGCCACCGGCGAAATTGTCGCCTTCACGGACAACGACTGTCGCGCTGACCAGGATTGGCTCTGGTATATTGTGGGCAGTTTGCTCAACAGTGAATTTTCCGGCGTGGGCGGCCCGAATCTTTTGCCGCCAGAAGATTCACCTGTTGCGGCGGCGGTGATGGTCTCGCCGGGCGGACCGGCGCACGTGATGTTGACCGACCGTCAGGCGGAACATATTCCCGGCTGCAACATGGCTTTCTACAAATGGGCGCTGGAGGAGATCGGCGGATTTGATCCCATCTTCACCAAGGCGGGCGATGATGTGGATCTGTGCTGGCGGTTGCAACAAGCCGGCTGCCAGATCGGTTTCAGCCCGGCTGGATTTGTGTGGCATTTCCGGCGTTCCACGATTGGCGCGTATTTGAAACAGCAACGTGGCTATGGCGAAGCTGAAGCGTTGCTGGTGCGGAAACATCCGGAAAATTTCAACTCCTTCGGCGGTGGCATCTGGCATGGACGGATTTACAGCGCGGCCAAATACGGCGTGGAACTGCCCGGGCCCGTGATCTACCACGGCTTGTTCGGCAGCGCCGGTTTTCAAAAGCTTTACGCCGCCGGGCCCGCGACGACCCTGATGCTGTGCACCACGCTCGAATACCATCTGTTCCTGACCTTGCCGCTTTGGATTCTTTCGGGCGTGACGCGCCACCTTTTGCCATTGGCCGTTGCGACGTTGCTCGTGCCGCTGGCCATCTGCGCCGCAGCCGCTGGCCAGGCCGTGATTTCGAAAAATAAAATCGAATGGTGGTCACGACCGCTCGTGGCATTGCTCTATTTCTTACAACCCATTGTCCGGGGCGGGGCGCGATATCAGGGCCGTCTTGCTGTTCGGCCGTTGACCTTGGCGGCGCAGCAGTCGCTGGACTCGCTGGCGTTGCGCGAAAGCAAACGTCCGCTGGGCGAAGTGCAATATTGGGTGGCGACGCGAATGGACCGGCTGGCTTTCGTCAGTTCCATTCTGCAACGCCTGGATTCGAAAGCGTGGCCGAACCGGTCCGACATTGGCTGGAGCGACTATGACGTTGAGATTTACGGCAGCCGCTGGAGTCACCTGCAACTCACGACGGTGGCAGAAGATCACCCGGGCGGACGGCAGATGATTCGTTGTCGCCTGCGCCCGACCGCCTCGCTCAGCTCGCGCGTTTTGTTCAGCGTGGTAATTGGCTGCCAGCTTTTGATCATCGGTTGGATCTGGAAACCCTGGGCTTGGTTGCTGTTGCTCACGTTGCTGCTCGGGGTTTGGTTGTTGCGGCGCGATCAAAGAAATCTCCAAAGCATCGTCACCGTGTTTCTGGATGAACTGGCCAAAGAACAGGGCTTCATCAAACTCTTGCCAGACGAACCTCAGACGGCGGTGGAGACCAAAACCACAGGCTGACCCTGTTGCTTGCAGCTCGCTAGTCCAGCGGCCAACGATGCTTTCGTTTGCCAGTTTGGAGCCGGGCTTTTACTCTCGCGGGCGATGACGCAATACCTCGATCTCCTCCGGCTCGTGCTGAAGGAAGGCAAGTTCAAACCCGATCGCACCGGCACCGGCACCTATTCTGTTTTTGGTGCGCAAACGCGCTTTCCACTGGCCCAAGGCTTTCCCGTGCTGACGACCAAGAAGCTGCATCTCAAATCGATCATTTACGAACTGCTCTGGTTTTTGCGCGGTGACACGAACACCAAATTTCTCAACGAAAATGGGGTGACGATCTGGAACGAGTGGGCAGATCAGGATGGTAATCTGGGTCGGGTATATGGCGCGCAATGGTGCGACTGGCAAACCGCGGACGGCCGTTCGATCAACCAGATCGATCAAGTCATCGCGCAGATCAAAAAAAATCCGGACAGCCGGCGCTTGATCGTCAGCGCGTGGAACGTTGGTGAAATCGAGCGCATGGCCTTGCCGCCGTGCCACACGATGTTTCAATTTTTTGTTCAGGACGGCGAACTGAGCTGCCAGCTTTATCAGCGCAGCGCGGATTTGTTCCTCGGCGGTCCGTTCAACATTGCGAGCTATGCGCTGCTGACCCTGATGGTCGCGCAAGTCTGCGATCTGAAACCCGGCACGTTCGTCCACACCTTTGGCGATCTGCACCTGTACGCGAATCATCTCGAGCAGGCGAAACTGCAACTCACGCGTGAACCCAGGCCTTTGCCGCAGATGAAACTGAATCCCGCGGTGAAAGACATCCACGCTTTCAAGTTCGAGGATTTTGAACTCGTCGGCTACGATCCACATCCGGGAATCAAGGCACCAATTGCGGTTTAGACGCTGAACGTGGCGGATTTTGAATTTCGAACGGAGCTGGCAACTCGACGCTCAATCCTGAGAGTCCAAACGGAAGAGCTATTGCCCGACGTTTTGGGAACTGCGCGACTGGCGGTTTTCGAAACCTGTAACCGCCAGTGATTAACAGTGCGGAAGCGACGTCTTCGGGAAGAGGCTGCCCTGACCGAACAATTCAGGGCAAAATCTTTATTCTGCCCTGAATTGCCGGCGAGCTACTTGAGGTTGGCCGGGTTCAGCGGCTTCAAATCTTTCGGCAGGAACAACCCGTTTTTTCGGATCAGTTCGTTATCGAACCAGATTTCGCCGCCGCCCCATTCCGGACGTTGGATCAGAACCATGTCCCAATGCACCGCCGAGCGATTCCCGTTGTCGCATTCCTCGTACGCCTGGCCGGGCGTGAAGTGCATGGAGCCAGCAATCTTTTCATCAAACAGGATGTCGCACATCGGACTGAGTATGTGGGGATTGAAGCCGAACGAAAACTCGCCCACGAACCGCGCGCCGGCATCGGTATCGAGGATTTCATTCAGACGTTTGGTATTATTCGAAGTGGCCTTGATGATTTTGCCGTCCTTGAATTCCAGATAAACATTCTCGAACTTGGTTCCCGAGTAGAGCGAAGGCGTGTTGAATTGGATATGACCGTTCACCGAGTTCTTTACCGGGCAGGAGAAGACTTCGCCGTCGGGAATGTTGCGATCGCCCCGGCACATCTTGGCGCCAATGCCTTTGATGCTGAATTTCAGATCCGTTCCCGGCCCTTTGATGTGAACGCGATCGGCGCGCTTCATGCGATTTTCCAACGGCACCATCGCGCGGGCCATCTTGCGATAATCCATCGTGCAGACGTCAAAATAGAGGTTCTCGAAGGCTTCGGTGCTCATCCCGGCGGCTTGGGCCATGCTCGGCGTGGGCCAACGCAGGACACACCAGCGGGTCTTGTTCACGCGATGATTCAGCACGGGCCGGATCACTCGTGAATACATGGCCATCCGTTCGCTGGGCACATCGGCATTTTCGCTGGCATTCTCGCTGCCGCGAATGGCGATGTAGGCCTGCATCTTCTTCATTCGAAACAGTTCCAGATCGCGGGCCAAGGTCGCGTGTTTCTCATCCGTGCCGCGCAACAGTTCCCGGCCGACCCGCGTGCGTCGCGTCTCCAGAATGGGCGTGGCGCCGGCCGCCCGCACCGCGCGGATCAGCTCGATCGTGAATTCATCCGGCACATCGGTGACGTCGAGCAGAACGCGGTCTCCCTTTTTCAGCGCGGTGGAATATTCCACCAGCAGCCGGGCCAATTTGGTGTAACGAGGATCGGTCATATTGAGCTAGAAGGTAAACGAAACGACCGCGCATGACAAACCCTGCCCGGCGGAGTGGCAACCAGTCGCGTGCCTGATCGCGTGGACTCGGGGGAACGGCGTCCCAGATTTTGTTTGGACTTTCGCGGGGAGTAACTGAATAGTTATTTCCGGGCGGGGTTCACCCCGGTTCAAGGCGGCAGCGCCCGCCGTAATTTGTTCCTCAGCCTCAGAACTGAGCTGCAAAATTGCATCCGATGGAATTGCATTTATGGAAGATACGCAAAAAACGAGCGAGACGCCTGCGAAGGATCGACCCGTGAGGGCCGAGGCTCCCGACAAGCCGTCTTTTTGGAAGCGGCCGGTGGTCATCATCATCGGAACCGTGCTCCTGGCGTTCGCTCTGGTGTTCGCTGTGCGCACGTTGATCGAGAGTTTTACCCACGAAAGCACCGACGACGCTTTTCTCGATGGCGACATTGTTTCGATCGCGCCCCGAGTCGCCGGTCAGGTGTCGAAGGTTTTCGTGAATCCAAACCAGGACGTGCACGCCGGCGATCCGCTTTTGGAAATTGATCCAAGCGATTATGAGGTGCAAGTCGCGCAAAAGAAATCGGCCCTGGCCGCGACGCAAGCCAACGAGCAGGTAATCAAAGCCAGTCTCGAATTGTTGGGGACTGAAGTGGCATCGGCCGAGGCCACCGCCAAGCAGTCCGAAGCCGAAGCCGCGGCCAGCCAGGCCCAAGCTGACAAGGCCAACGCCGATCTCAAACGCGCGGAAGATTTGAATCAGCGCAAAATCATTTCACCGCAGGAATACGACACCGCAAAGTCCGCTGCGGTTGCCGCCGATGCTTCCCTTCGTGCCAGCCAGCAAAAGGCAGCAAGCGACCGTGCGAAAGTGGACACCGCCAAAGCGCAACTCGTTGCCGGCCGCAAAGCCTGGGAACGCGCCCAGGCGCAGTCCGAGCAATCGCAAGTGGATGTCCAGCAGGCGCAGTTAAACCTTTCCTACACGCGGATCGTGGCGCCGCAGGCCGGACGCGTGACCCGCAAAGCCGTTGAGGCGGGCGATTACGTTCAGGTAGGCCAGCGGCTCATGGCACTGGTGCAACCCGAGCTTTGGGTCACCGCCAATTTCAAGGAAACGCAATTGAAACAAATCCGCGTCGGTCAGCCGGTGCGCATTGAGATCGATTCGGTTGCGGGCCATACGTTCCCCGGTCACGTCCAAAGCATTCAGGCGGGCAGCGGCTCGGCGTTCAGTCTGTTGCCGCCGGAAAATGCCGTGGGCAATTTCGTCAAAGTCGTGCAACGCGTGCCGGTGCGGATTTTCTTCGACTCCAAAATTGACGCCGCGCACGTGGTCGGTCCGGGAATGTCCGTCGCCCCTTCTGTGCATGTGACCGGTTTTGAAGTGCCCCGATTCGTCATGGTCATTCTGGCCATCCTGCTGGCGGCTGTGGCTGGACTCTTCTGGTGGCGGCTGGCCAGGCGGAAAAGCGTCGTGCGTTAAAAAGGTTTCATGGCGGACATGCAAACCAGCAGACCTGCCGAAAGCGTCTGGCGGCCGAGCCACAATCCCTGGCTGATCGCCCTGGCGGTGATGGCGGCAACGTTCATGGAAGTGCTGGACACGTCCATCGCGAACGTTTCGTTGCCGCACATCGCAGGCAACCTGTCTGCGACGACCAGCGAATCCACTTGGGTTCTGACGAGCTATCTGGTTTCCAACGCGATTGTGTTGCCGATTACCGGCTGGCTGGGCCTTTACTTCGGTCGCAAGAGGTTGCTGATTCTGTGCATTGGCCTGTTCACGCTCTCTTCCGTTTTTTGTGGCCTCGCGCCAAATCTGACAATGCTGATTGTGGCCCGCGTCCTTCAAGGAATCGGCGGCGGAGCCATGCTGCCGATTTCACAGGCGGTCTTGCTGGAAAGCTTTCCGCCGGAAAAACGCGGCGTTGCGATGGCGACGTTTGCCATGGGCGTGGTCGTGGCTCCAATTCTCGGGCCAACGCTCGGCGGCTGGATCACGGATAATTATTCCTGGCGCTGGATTTTTTACATCAATGTGCCCGTTGGAATTTTCGCCATGCTCATGGCGCAAGCGTTCGTGGAGGATCCGCCGTACATCAAGAACGCCAAGATCGAGCGCGTCGATGCGATCGGCTTTCTGTTTCTGGCAGTCTGGCTCGGCACGCTCCAGATCGTGCTCGACACGGGACAGCAGGAGGATTGGTTCGCATCGAACTGGATTCGAAGTTTTGCAGTGCTTTCGGTGGGATGTTTCATTGCGTTTCTGATCCGTGAATTGAGGACCGAGCATCCGATCGTGAATCTTCGGATTCTGAAAAACCGCAACTACGCCGCGGGCATTATCTTGATCACATCGCTCGCGGCGGTTTTGTATGGAACGACAGCGGCGCTGCCGATTTTTCTGCAAACGATGATGGGTTATCCCGCGCTGCAAAGCGGTTTCGCCTTAAGCCCGCGAGGCATTGGCGCATTCGTTACCACAACCTTGGTGGGTCGGCTGATCGGGAAGGTGCCGAACCGGGTTTTGATGTTCA
>JBQCEJ010000135.1:0-16044 GCA_051960355.1 Verrucomicrobiota bacterium
GAGCGGCAAAGCAAGCGCGACAAAGACGAGGCCGATGACAAAGGCCAGGATGATGCGAACGATTCGCCTGCGCCGTCCGGATGCCATGGGATGACGATCTTGCCTAGCAATCTTGGGTGGCGCAGTAAGTAAATGTCCCCAGAGCGAAAAGTTGGGTTGCCGGGCTTACGGGTGAAGCGCCCCATTCAACCCAATCGCTGAGCCGCGTAGTTTGTGCCCTGTGACGCATCCGAAGGTGACTCTGATTCAGCCTTCAGTGATACGGAATATGAAAGGACACAATGAAAATTAAATGTGCAATGGCGGTTTTGGCGTTTCTTGGAATCACGATGGCGGCGGGCGACTCAAACGCAGCCACCTGGAGCGACCGAACGGAATACAGTCCGGCAACAGCGTCCTTCAATGAGCAGGAGTGGAGGTTCGACATCGCGGGCATTTACGGAACGAAAGACCGCAGCGATTTTTCCGATAACGCCGGCGGTCTTGGGGTGGGTGTAAATTATTTTGTCACGCGTTATCTGGGAGCCGGCGCTGACACTTACATTGATGACTTTGATTTTCCCAATCATGTGGATTTCAGCGCGCTGGCTCGCTATCCGTTGGAGAACATTTCATTGGCGCCTTATGGCTTTGTCGGTTTTGGGCGACAGTTCCGCGACGTGGCGCAGTGGACCAGTCATATCGGAGTGGGCGCCGAGTATCGCATCAATCAAATCACTGGTTTCTTCGTGGACGTGCGTTACATATTTGCCGGCGAGAGCAGTGACCTGGCTCTTTGGCGATTCGGCGTGCGCTTCGGGTTTTGAGCAGGAGCTTCTCAGGACGATGTTTCGAGAAGCTGATCCAGGTGTCGGGCCGCGCTGATCAGGCCAAGGTGAGTGAGTGCTTGCGGAAAATTGCCGAGTTGATCGCCTTGCAATCCGATCTGCTCGGCAAACAGCCCAAGATGGTTGGCGTATCCGAGCACTTTTTCGAAGTGCACCCGCGCTTGTTTGGTCTGACCGGCCATGGCCAGACATTCGACATTCCAGAATGAACAGACGGTGAACGTGCCTTCGCCGCCAGGTAAACCGTCGTCCGCACCGCGAAGCCGGTTGTAGCGATAGACCAAAGCGTCATCGGTGAGGCGGCGATTGATGACCTGCAAAGTGGAGCGCCATCGCGGGTCGTTGGGGCCGATGATTTTGACGATCGGCATGAGCAGGGCCGAAGCATCGACGGCTTTCGCGCCTTGGAATTGCGCGAAGGTCTGGAGTTCTTCATCCCAGAAATTCTGGTAGATGTTGCAATAAATCTTGTCGCGCGTCGCTGTCCACTCCTGCCAGGGTGCTGGAAAAGAGCGGTCGCGAGCCAGGCGCAATCCACGATCGATAGCCACCCAGCACATCACCCGGGAGTAGAGAAACGGACGCGCGGCGCCGCGGACTTCCCAGATACCGAAGTCTGGGCGTTCCCAATTTTGGCAGACCCAATTTACGAGTTGCACCAGGTGTTGCCAGAAGTCGTACGAGATCGGCTCCAGCTGATTGTAGAGATAAACCGCATCCAGCAACTCGCCGTAGATGTCGAGTTGAAGTTGTTTGGAAGCCGCATTGCCGATTCGGATTGGACGCGAGTTCATGTAACCCTGCCACTGGTCCAATTCCGTTTCAGGCAGATCATGTCGCCCATCGATGCCGTACATCACCTGCAAGGGATTACCAGGTTCCAGTTCACGGCAACGTTGCTCGATCCAGCGAATGAAAGCGGTGGCTTCATCGAGGTAACCGAGTTGCATCAATGCGTAAATCGTGAATGACGCATCGCGAATCCAGGTGTAGCGATAGTCCCAATTGCGCGCTCCGCCCGGTTCTTCGGGCAAACCAAACGTGGGCGCCGCGACGAGCGAACCGTAGCGCGCCGACGTCAGGAGCTTGAGCGTCATGGCCGAGCGATTCACCGTTTCCCGCCAGCGTCCGCGATAGCGCGACCGGTCCGCCCACGATTGCCAGAAGTTCAGCGTCTCTTTGAACGCCTCGGAAATGTAACCGCGCGCGCAGGAACGCGACGCTTCGCTGCCGTCGGCTTCTTCGAGAATGAACCACGCGGTGGAGCCTCCGCGCAGTGTGAAATCGGCACTGACGGTGCCGTTCTCAATGCGCAGTGGCACCGAACTGCGCAACCGTAAAGCGGTCCGGTCCGGGCCATCGCTGATCAGCAACGCGCCATCCTTCTGCCGTTCGATGCGGTGTCCGGAACGGCCGTAGTTGAAGCGCGGCGCGAGTTCCATGCGAAACGGAATCTCTCCCCGTACCGCCTTGGCCCGGCGCACCAGGTCGTGCGCGTGGCCGAATTCCTGAATGGGCATGAAATCGGAAACCTCAGCCACACCGGCTGAACCCAAGAAGCGTGTCAGGAGAATCGCCGAATCGGGCATGTACAGCTGGCGTTGGCGCATCTCTCCAACCGTTGGAGCCAACTTGAAATAACCGCCGTTTTTCTCATCCAACAGCGCGGCGAAAATGGTCGGCGAATCGAAATTGGGAAAGCACATGAAGTCAATCGAGCCATCCATTCCGACGAGAGCGACCGTGTGCAGGTCACCGATGATGCCGTAGTTTTCAATTCGCTTGGAACACATCTTTTGAAACGGGCTTTACATGGAATTAAACCACACCTGGCGCGCTTCTTCGAGCGGGATAATCTCACGATGGCTCGCACCGGCATCTTTCACCGCGCTTGGACAACTCAAAATTCCATGCGCAGCGGTTTCATTGCCGGATCGCAAGCGCATCTGCGTCAGGTCCAATCAGTTTACCCGCAAGTGCTACTGGAGCGGTCTGGGGTTTTCTCCTACGCGCTCTCTTTGGCCACATTCACTTCGGCACGCAGGAGATCGTGCAGCGTCATCAGGCCCAGGATTTTCCCGTTCGGTTCATCCATCAGGACGACCATAAGCGATGTGGATTCGATCAGAATTGATTGAAGTTCGCGGATCGTCTGGTTCGGGAAGCAGGTGATCGCCGGTTCGAGGGTCGGCGGCAGCTTTTCCGCGATCGCTTTTTCCGCCTGTTTGCGTGTGAGCACACCGGCCAGTGCGCCGTCTATCACAACCGGAAAGCGCTGATAAGGATGAGCGGCCAGGCTTTTTTTCAAATCCGCGTGGGACAGGTCCTGAAGCACGGTGGGACGGAAATTAGCAATCGTGGACACCGGCAACTGCTGCCAGCTTTGAAGGTCGCGCGGCGGAATCACGTGTTTCAAATGATGCCCATCCTGCACCAGAATGCCTTCATAGAAATTATATTGGGTCAGACGCCGGCGCACAGCCTGGCTGATCAGAGCGCCGATCATCAGCGCTGGAACGAGCGAAAATTGATGCGTCATTTCGAACACGATGAGAATGCCAGTTACAGGCGCTCCGACTACCGCGCCCAGGCACGCGCTCATTCCCACCACCGCTAATACCGTATGATCGGCGGGGGCAAGGTGAATGACGAAGCCGCTCAAGCCCGCCAGCAGCAGCCCGCACATGCCGCCCAGAAACAACAGCGGGGAAAAAATTCCACCGCAACCCCCAAAACCGTAGCACGTGAAGGTCGCGATGAGTTTGCCAATCAGCAAAACTCCGGCGAGTTCCCAGCCGAGTTGCAGATTCAACCCCGCCGAAAGATCGTCATAGCCGAGTCCAAACACGCCCAGGTGCCCCGTGCTCAGGAAGACTGCCGAGCCGATCAACCACGTCAACGACGCGCCGATCGCCGGACGAGTCCAGGGCGGAATGTGTTGAAAACGTTTGCGGGTCGCACGCAGGCTGAGGGTCAATCTTTGAAAAAGCACACCGGTCAACGCAGCCGCGCCAGCGATGATCGGCGTCAAAAGATAAACGGCCCAGGTGGGCGTTTCCACGCGGTTCAGAGCGAACGCCGGTTGTTTGCCGACCAATCCGTGAACCACAAAGGCGCCGATAACGGATGCGAGCAGAACGCTGCCCAGAATGCGGCTGTTGAGATCCTCGATGATTTCTTCGAGCACGAAGGTGATGGCTGCCAGCGGAGTATTGAAAGCGGCGGCGAGGCCGGCAGCGGCTCCGGCAGCGGCGGCGCGGCGACGTTTTTGTTTCGCTTCTCCGAGTCCGCCGGCAATGTTGGACGCCAGCGCTCCGCCCAATTGCACACTGGGACCTTCCCGCCCGAGACTGCTGCCGCCGCCGATGCTCAAAACGCCGGCAATGAATTTCACCCAAACCACGCGCGACGACACAAAACCAAAATCTTTCCAGAAGGCGACCTTGAGCTGCGGGATTCCGCTGCCGGACGCTTCGCGACAAAATCGGTTGAGCAACCAGCCGACCATCAACGCGGTGCTGATCAGAACGACAAAGCTGCCTGCCAGGAAGAACGTCATGGACTGGTGCGACAGCCGGACGATCGTTTGGTTGTAGAACAAGTTAACCGCCAACTGAAATCCCACCGCCACAGCACCGGCGCTGAGTCCGTAAGCACACGTCAGGAAAATCGGCCGGCCTTGGCCAGGGAGTTTCTGAACAAATCGAGCAACTGCGTTTCCGTTCACCGGTCGATTGTCCGTAAAAGAAGCTGACTTTCAAGAAATGATTCCCGGGCCAGGCAAAGTTGCATGAACTCTGGGTGGGAACTTCCGCAGCTGAATGGGAACTCAATCCAGCTGCGATGATCTGTTGCGCGGGTCCCCAGCGTTGCGGGTCAAATCTGCTCGCACGCGCGGCAGGCTCTTCTGATGATTTGCCTGGATCAGCGCGATCAGCTTCTCGCGGATTTCGCAACGGAGATCCCAGGCCTTGCTAGAGTCGCTGGCCGTGGCCAGAACGCGGATTTGCACGGCGCGCTCATTCGCGTCGGTGACCTGTAGATTCCAGAAGCGCCGATCCCAATCCTTGCAACCTTCCACCACCTTTTGAACCTCACGGCGCAGGTCCGGAATGGGCATAGTGTAATCCGCCCAGACAAAAACCGAGCCCAGCAGTTCGGCTGAAACGCGCGTCCAGTTCTGAAACGGTTTTTCAATGAAGTAACTCAGCGGAACCACCAGTCGTCGCGAATCCCAGATATGCACAACCACATAGGTCAGCGTGATTTCTTCAACGCGCCCCCATTCGCCTTCCACAATGACCACATCGTCCAGGCGAATCGGCTGGGTCATCGCCAGTTGAAAACCGGCAAAGAGATTGGCGATCGTCTTTTGCGCCGCAAAACCGACCACAATTCCGATCACACCCGCGGAAGCCAGAATGCTGGTGCCGAAGCGCCGCACTTCCTCAAACAACATGAGCCCGGAAGCGACGGCGAAGATTCCAATCATCACATAAATCGTTTTGCTGATGACGCGGACCTGCGTGTGCATTTTTCGCGCCTGCAGGTTGTCCGGCACGGTGATGTCGTATTCGCTCAGTACGCCTTTTTCGGTCGCGCTGACGGTTTGAAAAAGAATCCACGAAATGGCGCCGATGATCAGCAGGCTGCTGCTTTTGCTCACGATTTCGCCGTAGGCTGGCGGCAGTCCGATGAGTGGCAGCGCGAGAATGATGGCGATGACCGGAATGATGAGGCGCGAGGTTTTGCCCAGCAGCGGCACGAGGATGTCGTCGATTTTGCTGTCGGATTTGGCGGCCCATTGTTGCCACTGCGCTTCGATCACTCGCGTGAGCCGAAAGAAGAGCCAGAACACAACGAAGAAAAACCCGACGTCGAACAACTTGCCGAACATCAGTCTGAGCGGGTTGGTGCCGTCTTCGGACGAGAGTTTTGAAGCGACCAAGGGCGTCAGTGCGAAATAAATTCCGTAAATCCAGATGAGCAGATAAAGCGGTTTGCTGGCCGCAATGAAGGCTTCCGAACGCCAGCTGAAGGAACTGGTTTCTTCCTGCGCTTTCTGCCGGGCTTTGCGGCGCAGAAACGTGGCGGCAATCGAGTTCACCACCACGACGAGCAGCAACAGGCAGAAGACAACAATGAGATCGGCCCACGTAATTGTGCCGACGGCGGGATTGTGCACGCGCGGCCCCAGTGCGTTTTCGACCAGCCGCGCAAAAAATCCTCCGGTCTCGCCGGCAATGCTGTCCAAAAAGGTTTTTCCGGTCATGGCACCTGTGATCATCGGGTCGGCGCCTTTCTGCCCGGGGTGAAAACAGTGAATGAACAAATGTGCAATGGAATTGTCAGTGGCATTTGCGAATTACTTTGGCAGTCCGCGTGCCAAACTAGCGCTTCGGCGAAGATTGAATTTTTATCGAGGGATTTGCGGGCGTTGGCGGAAGCGAAAACCTGAGCCGAGGAACAAATTATTCCACGGGTGGTTCGCGGTGTATCACTCGGCAATGGTTGAAAAGCAAAACCCGCAACTGCGCTGATTGCGTCGTTGCGGGAAATGGGTGTGCGTTTGAGTGGAAGCTTTTTACTTCGCTGGGACGACTTCGGTCTTGGGCTCGGGTTTGAAGCACACGCGCTTGAGCGCGGTGATCAGTGAAGCCACTTTCTCCTGCGTGCATTCGCCCATGAGACAAATCTGCATCCAGTTCTTCTTGCGCAAATATTCGCTGTTATAACTCAGCAGGTAGCCGGAATCCTGAAGCAGTTCGGCAATCTTCACCGAATTCATTTCGGACGGAAGCGCGATCGTGAGCACGGCGGGCGAGGTCACCGTTTCCGAGCCAACCAGTTTGAAGCCGAGCGCGAGAAGTTCACGGCGGAGGAAATTGGAAAGTTCCACGATGTCCGCAAAACGCTTTTCCCAATCGACGTGCTTGATGGCCGCGTGCAGCGCGTGGAGCAGGTTCGACGAGAAGGTGAACGGGACGCCTTGTTGCTGCGAGTAATAGCCAAGGTCGAGATAGCGCGGCAGGCGTTCCGGTTGCGCGGGAACTTCGTGATGATGAAAAACCATCGAGATTCCGGGATAAGAACGCAGCCCTTTACTGCTGGAACAGGACGCGAGGAAAACGCCGGTGAGATCGACCGGCATGGTTCCAATGCAGCTGATGCAATCCATGCAGAGCTTCACGCCGAACTCGGCGCACAAGGCTTTGAGCTGCTCGATATCATTCAGCACGCTGGTCGAAGTCTCGCAATGTGTGCACCAAAGCCAGCCGGGCGCGGGTGATTTTTCCAGGGATTTGCGAATGGCGGCAAAATCAAACGGCTGCCCCCACGGGACCTGCAACATTTCGAAGTTGAGCTGAAAACGGCGAGCCTGGTCGATCAGGCGATTTCCAAATTCGCCGTTGCTCACGACGATGCCTGGTTTGGATTCGAGCGAAAGCTGCGCGCCGATGACGTCGTTGGCCAGGGTGCCGGAGCCGAGAAACAGTTCCACGTTTCGGGCCTGCAAGAGGTCGGTGAGAATCTGTTTGGTCGCGTGGAAATCTTTCATGAACAAGCCGGCGCGATGCGATTCGGGGGCCTGCTCGAATGCGCGACGGACTTCCCGCCGGACGGCGACCGGCCCGGGCAGAAAGTTGGCCGTGCTCGGTTGGAACGAGCGGGTAGGGGAGGAACGCAGGAATTCGCGCGCGGTCGATTCGAAGGTTTCGATCGTCACATACATCGGCTGGAACTGCGCTTCACCGCTGCCGACCAGCGGACCGAACGGCACGAAACCGAGATGCTGGTAAAGGCGATATTGCTTGGTGGTGCCGGAAATGACGGCCATGCCGTAGCCTTTTTCAACCGCGTGCTGCCAGAGCAGCGCGAGGAGTCCTTGCAGGATTTGCGCGCCGCGAAATTGTTTGGCAATCGCGAGCAGGCGGACTTCAAACAGTTTGGAACCGTGGGGGAGATACGTATCGAGGTTCTCGAGCTTGGCATCGAGCGAGAAAGGCCGGTTGCCGCGAGCGGCCAACATTCCGGCCAGTTTATTGCCGGAGAGACAAATCAGATACGTGTTCTCGGCATGAAATTTATCCACCAGACGCTTCGATTCGGAACGCTGGTGTTGTGGGATTTCTTCGACGAACGTTTGATAGTTCAATCGGTGAATCTGCTCAAATTCCCAGTCTTCTGTGGCAAATTTGAAAACAAGGGATTGACGTGAACTCATAAAGGAGGTTGTTCCGGTTGGGGATGTTGATGGCGTCGGGCGGCCAGGTGAATGATTTCTTCGAGGATATTTTTCCGGTGAGCGAACACTACCAATCCAGCCCACAGCCCCAGAAAGAGGATTTGCGGCGCGGTATCGCTCAGCAAAAGAGCGGCGAGGGGCACCAAAGCCAGCGCGAGAAGGCCGGGTAAAACGGTCTTGCGCTGGAGAGCAAAGAAGCAGAGGAAAAGAACTCCGAAGGTCAGCGCCAGTTGGAAATCGTAGAGGATCAGCGAGCCGATTGAAGTTGCCATGCCTTTGCCTCCGTGGAAGCCCAGCTGCACGGGCCAGACGTGTCCCGCCACGACCGCTGTCATGGCCAGCAGAACGAGGACACTGTCGGGGGTAAAATGCCGCGCGATCAAAACGGCCAGCACACCTTTGGTCACATCGAAGGCGACGGTCAGCAGAAATCCTTTCGTTCCGAGAACACGGCCGACATTCTTTGCGCCCACATTGCCGCTGCCAATCTGGCGGATGTCCTTGCCTGTGAGCCAGCGGACGAGATAATAACCCGAGGTGAAGCAGCCAAGGACGTAGGCCGACAGAACCAGGCCGATTGCCAGTTTCCAATCAGCCGACTGCAAGTGATCGATCCACGACATAGCTAGGTTCAACCGTTCCGAATATCGTCCTCTGTTGCGTTAAGCGCCCGGAGTCTAGCGCGTTTGCCGCCAAGGTGTGAATCAAAATTTTTTCGCGGTTTTGGACCGGTCGGTTGCCTGCAAAACGCGGGTTTTTAGCGGGTGGAAATGCTTTACCAGCCGGACGCGAGCGTCAGTTCATTCTCTGTTTCATCGCGTTCTTGAGCCGTTGCCAGTCGGCCAGTTCTTCGGAGGGAACGGTTTGAATCCAGTTGCGGAAAATCTTTGGCGTCTGCCATTTCCAATGTTCCACGTGACCGTCAGCAAAAGACAGGTTCGCTCCCTGGTTGTGACGGTTGGCGGGCAAATCCCACCAGGTTTTACTGCCATCGTAATGGTCGGTTGGCATGCCAAAAAGCGAGTCGTACATCGTGTCCGCATGTTCATCAATGAATACGAGGCAGCTGGCGACATTGGGGTTTTGAACCTGGTTCAGTTTCTTGAACGATGGAATGTAATCGCGCATCACCCGGTTGAATTCGGGATAGCCATTGAGCGATTGGCTCAAATTGTAACTTCGCGTGCGCAACTGTGGCAGCGGGTTTCCCTTCGCGTCCACAATGGTCGATTGATCTGCTGGGCAATGATAGATCGCAGGCGCGCGGTTATACTCGTACAACATGCCGTTCTGGATGTTCGTCGTCGTGGTGTCCTCGCGCGGGAAATCCGCACACCAGGCCGCGCCGGTCGGGATCGATCCGCCCGAACCGGGAATGGCAACGACGGAGTTGTTCGGCACTAGCGTGTCCTCATTATCCATGGCGTACATTTGCCAGCAGACTTGAAGTTGTCGCAGGTTGTTCAGACACGCCACGCTGACGGCTTGCTGTTTGCCTTGCGACAGGCTGGGCAAGAGCAGGGCGGCCAGAATCGCGATGACGGCGATCACGACGAGCAGTTCAACCAAGCTGAAACCTGATCGCCGCTCGCCTGCCCGCCGCAGTTGCGATTGACTCACCGCCCATGCTTCCAGACCAAGCGCGGTGCGCTCCCGGGTTGCCGGGCTCAATCTGTGCAGCAGGTGCAAATGCATGGCAAAAGGGATTTCGGGATACTTTAACCTCTCACCGATGAACTTGCCACGTGTTTTAAGGACCGAAAAGAACCCGAGCTGTGTTCTGAAATGCATTGATCGGCAGATGGAGGAGACGACGTGCGAAATCTCTCATTTCGTTAAGAAATCAGTGCGGCACCTCGTTTCCTTGAGCCAAGCACGGCAAAGTGGCGCAGCCGCCGAGACGTGGGGTTTCAGTAGGTCAACAGGTCCAGCAGATTCATGCCGCGCGTGGTGAGTTCCCAACGGGCGCCTCGCTGACTGACGAGTTTGCGGCAGGGATTTTTGTGATACTCCGCCTCGTTGACGGACAAGAGCTGGAATTTGCTTTTGCCTTTCAGCTCCGAATTGGCGCGCGGAATCACCTCAAATGGCACTCCGTTATAGTTCAACGCCAGTTCATATCCGGCGACACCTTCCTGGGTCGCGGTGGGATTGGCTCGGATCAATCCCGGGTAGCGTTTAATCCAGGGAAAATCGGTTTTTCTCACGACCACCCGGCACAGCTCGGTTTGGGTGCGGATGAAGGCCAGCAATTTGAATTTCACTGGCTGCCGTTCGCTGAGGAAAAGCAAACGAGGATCGAGCCCGAGCATGTTTTGACCATTCCACATGCCATGATCGTTCCGCGAACCTGGCATGTTTTTCTTGTACCAGTCGGAGAATCGCTCGTTGACGAGCAGATCGATTTCGAAATGCACATGCGCCCGGTCTTTGGAAATGCCCTCGCGCGTGTTCGAGGTGCGGCCCATCGTGGCAATGGTCTCGTTGGCTTTCACCGGCAGGCCGGCTTTGAGGCCGGGCGCAATTTCCCGCAGATGCGCGTAAATCGTATAGATTTCCAGACCGTCAATTTCGTGCCGCAGCACAATGTAATTCCCGTAATTGGAGAGCGACGGTTTCGCGTTGATGTACGCCACGGTGCCATCGGCTGCGGCCAAAACGGGATCGGTCGGCTCACCGCGCTTGTCGCGTTGCAGGCAGCGAATATCCAGTCCCTCGTGCAACTGCCACCCGTCGCTGCGAACGCATCCAAAGCATCCGCTCGGCCAGGTTTTGCCGATGGTGCCGACGAAGAATTTCTCTTCTTGGCCCGGCTCGAACAGCGAGTGATTGGCGGTCGGAAATTGAAATGGCTCCTGTGCGCCAAGATTGCTGGCCAGCACTAGCGACGCGGTCCATAAGGCCATCCGCAGCAGACGTGGAAGAGTTACCATTTGTCTTTGGCAGCGACCTGTTTGGCGAGATTATTGAGTCCCAGCGCGATTTCTTCCGCTTCTTCCCGCGTGCAATCCGGGGTGAAGGTCAAGGTTCCACTGGAAAGCCTGCGTGTGATCAGGGGCGCTGCGATCCAGCGGATGACGGTTTTCTTCTCTCCAAAGCCGCAGACAATCGCAATGTGCTTGCCCGGATTCGTGGTGGTGTACTGTTCCAGCAATGCCGCGCCGCGCCGCAGAAAGCTGATCTGCAAAACGTAGCCGCCCAGTTCATCCAATACCTTCGCGCCGGAAACCTGCGCCTCGGTGATAAACGGTTCCTTGTCGACGGTCACAAGGATCGGCTTTTCACGAAAAACCGAAACCTGCATGCTGAAGTCCATGGAGCTGGGAACGACTTCGAGGTGCAGCGCCAGCGTGGAGAGTTGTTCCTCCTTGGAATTCTTCGTGGAGTGGCAACCGCAGAGCAGCCCCAAAAGCACAGGCAGTAAATAGATGTTGAATAGGCTACGGCCAATTATCATAGTGACCGCTAACAAAACGGAAACGTACAGCGATTGTAAAGATTCTTATGGGCAAACAATATAACAAAGCCGAAAAACGCAAACGCCGCGACAGTTACAACAAGCGCAAAACCGCCATTGTCAAAACGAAAAAGAAAAAAGCCTGACGCGCACGTTGAAAACTTCAAACCACCCGCAAGGGTGGTTTTTTTTGTTTCCAGCGTTCCAATCACACTAACTTCTGGCAACGGCCTGACGCCCTTGCTCAGCACAGCCCAAAACGAACTCCTGTTAGTTGAGGAGTAAACCCAATCTACTGGCGCGAGTCCTGTCCCGTCTCCCGCGATTGCTCAACTGCCGCATCGAAGCGACAGTGTTTCATGCAGGAAGTCATCATCGTGGGAGCCGGAGCTGCCGGCGTCGCTGCCGCTGAATTGCTCTCCGCTCAGGGCGTTTCGGTGACGCTGCTGGAAGCGCGCCATCGGGCTGGCGGCAGGATTCACACGGTTCAAAGCGCCGCGCGCGAAATGCCGATTGAACTCGGCGCTGAATTCATTCATGGGAGCAGCAATGCGGCTTGGGATCTCGTCCGGGCTGTGCGATTGCAGACGCACGAAGTTCCCGACCGGCATTGGCAATTCCGCGATGGCCGCTTGACGGAAAACAACGCCTTTTGGGATGAACTGGCCGAAGTGCTCCAAAACATTCCCAGAAACGGACGCGACCATGACGTGAAAAGCTGGCTGGAGCAAAACTCCCGGGTGTCCAAGCCGGTGCGTCAGATGATTTTTGATTACACGGAAGGGTTTCACGCTGCGCCCGCCGAACGCATGAGCCTGCATGCTTTGGCGCGGGCCAGTGAATCGGCTGGCAGGGATGAAGGCGAACGCAGCTTCCGCGTTCAACGTGGTTATTCCGAAATCATTCATTGGCTCCTGGCACAGTCGCTTTCCCGCCACGTCCGATTGCATCTGAACAGCGTGGTGAAAGTCATTCGCTGGGAACCCGGAGCCGCGGAAATCGAGGTGCAAACGCCCGGCGGCACTCGGTTGCTCCAAGCCGCGCGGGTCTTGGTGACCTTGCCCTTGGGAGTGTTGAAAAACGAAGCCGCCGGCGTGCTGTTTGATCCCTGGCTCGAACAGAAGAACGATGTCGTCAATGGACTGGAAATGGGGCATGTCGTCAAAATCGCGTTGCAATTCCGCTCCCGTTTTTGGCCGGTGGAAAATTTCGGCTTCATTCATTCGGATGACGAATGGCTGCCAACCTGGTGGGCCGATGAACGCGGGTTGGTTCTGACCGGTTGGACCGCCGGCCCGCGCGCGGAGTGGTTGATCGAAGAAGATCAGACGTCCATCCTTTCCGAAGCCTTCCGATCGCTCGGACGCATTTTCAAAATGGAACGGGATCAACTGGCGGACCTGCTCGTGGACAGCTGGCAGCATGACTGGACGCACGATCCGTTCTCGTGCGGCGCTTACAGTTATACTCCCGTCGGGAATATCGACATGACGCGGCGCCTGGGTGAACCGGTGGAGAACACGCTTTTCTTTGCGGGCGAAGCGACGGATTGGAGCGGTGAGCAGGGCACGGTTCACGCCGCCGTGGCCAGTGGCAAACAGGCGGCGGGCGAAATCCTTGAGAGCTTTCGAGCCCATCACGTTACTCGTCAAGCCGGACATTTGCGCTGAACGGAGCGTGAGACAAACCAGACTTGACGAAGAGCCCGCACCATCGAAATTGGTGAGGGTATGCAACTCGACAAGCTGACAATCAAATCACAGGAAGCGTTGCAGGAGGCGCAACGCATTGCTCAGAACTACTCCCATCAACAGATTGACGGTGAGCATTTGCTGCTGGCGCTGATCGGGCAGACCGACAGCCTTATTCCCGAATTGTTGGAAAAAATCGGCGTGCCGGGATCAAAGCTCAAACCCGATCTCGAACGGGAACTGGCCCGGCGCCATCAGGTCAAAGGCGCAGCCGAAGTGTTCATGAGTCCCAGCCTTCGGAAAGCTCTCGATGCCGCCCAAACCGAAGCGACCCGGCTCAAGGATGATTACCTGAGCACCGAACATCTGCTGCTCGGTTTGACCGATGCTCCCGATGCATCGCTGAAAACCATTTTCCAAACGCACGGCTTAAAGCGCGATCTGATTCTGCGCGCGCTGGCTGAGCTGCGCGGCAATCAGCGCGTCACCGATGTGAATCCGGAAGACAAATTTCAAGCGTTGGAAAAATACGGCCGCGATCTCACCGCACTGGCCAAGCAGGGAAAAATCGATCCCGTGATCGGGCGCGATGATGAAATCCGCCGCGTGATGCAGGTGTTGACGCGTCGGACCAAGAATAATCCCGTGCTGATCGGCGAACCGGGTGTTGGCAAAACCGCAATTGCGGAAGGTCTGGCCCGGCGCATTGTGAGCGGCGACGTTCCCGAATCGCTCAAGAACAAACGCCTCGTCGCCATGGACCTGAGCGCGATGATTGCGGGCGCGAAATATCGCGGTGAATTCGAGGATCGCCTCAAAGCTTTTCTGAAGGAAATTGTATCGAGCGAGGGCCGCATTCTCCTGTTCATCGACGAATTGCACACGCTGGTCGGTGCCGGCGCGGCTGAAGGCGCGACGGACGCGGCCAACATCATGAAGCCCCAGCTCGCGCGCGGGGAGTTGCGAGCGATCGGCGCGACCACGCTGGATGAATATCGCAAGCACATCGAAAAAGATCCCGCGCTCGAACGCCGCTTTCAGCCCGTGATGGTTGCGGAACCGTCCGTCGAAGCCACCATCGCGATTCTTCGCGGATTGAAGGAACGTTACGAAGTGCATCACGGCGTGCGCATTCAAGACGCGGCGCTCCTGGCGGCCGCCACTTTGTCGCATCGTTATATTGCCGATCGTTTTCTGCCGGACAAAGCGATTGACCTGATTGATGAGGCGGCTTCGCGGCTGCGCATGGAGTTGGATTCCATGCCGACGGAGATTGACCAGTTTGAGCGCCAGATCATGCAGCTTGAAATCGAGCAGAATGCCTTGAAGCGCGAGAAGGACGAAGCGTCGCGGGAACGTTTGAAAAAGCTGGAAAAGGAACTGGCCAACCTGAAAGAGCAATCGTCGAAACTCAAAGCGCAATGGCACAATGAGAAGGCTGCCATTAACGCGGCCGGGATCATCAACAGCCAGATTGAGCAGGCGAAGATTGATCTGGAACAAGCCCAGCGCAAAGGCGATCTGAATCTTGCCGCGCAAATTCAATATGGTCGCCTGCCGGAGTTGCAACAGAAACTGGCCGCCGCCGAAAAGGCCTTGAAGGAAAAACCCTCGGGCCAACGCTTGCTCTCGGAGGAAGTCACGGACGAAGACATTGCCAAAGTCGTCGCAACCTGGACCGGCATTCCGGTCGCGCGCATGTTAGAAGGCGAACGGCAGAAGCTCATCCACATGGAAAAGCGTTTGCAGGATCGTGTCGTGGGCCAGGAAGAAGCGATCGAAGCCGTGTCCAACGCCGTGCGCCGTTCCCGCAGCGGTTTGCAAGAGCCGAATCGCCCGATCGGTTCCTTCATTTTTCTGGGACCCACAGGCGTCGGCAAAACCGAGACGGCGCGCGCGCTGGCGGAGTTTCTGTTCGATGACGAAAACGCCATGGTCCGCATTGACATGAGCGAATACATGGAAAAGCACACAGTCGCGCGATTGATCGGCGCGCCACCCGGATACGTTGGCTACGAAGAAGGCGGGCAATTGAGCGAAGCGGTGCGGCGTCGGCCGTATTCGGTCGTGTTGTTCGACGAAATCGAAAAGGCGCATCACGATGTCTTCAACGTGTTGCTCCAGGTCCTGGACGATGGACGGTTGACCGATGGCCAGGGCAGAACGGTCGATTTTAAAAACACGATCGTGATCATGACGAGCAACATCGGCTCACCCGTGATTCAACAATTTTACAGCGCTGGAAAGCTGGATTCCAAAGATCACGCGGAACTCGAGCGGTTGGTGCAAACGGAATTGAAGACCCATTTTCGCCCGGAATTTTTGAATCGCGTCGATGACATCATCATTTTCCACAGTCTCAACGAGCAGCAATTACTGCATATTGTGGATATCCAACTCGAGCGGTTGAACCATCGCCTCGCCACGCAGCAACTGGACGTGAAGGTGGATGCCTCGGCCAAACGGCTCATTGCGAAGGAAGGTTTCGATCCCCAATTCGGCGCCCGCCCGCTCAAACGCGCCCTTCAGGATCAGTTGTTGGATCCACTTGCAACCAAGCTGTTGGTGGGCGATTTCAAGCCCGGCGACCACATCAAAGTCTCGGCGGACGACGGCCATTTGCAGTTCGAAAAGAAATAGGCTCTCCGGTTTTCGCTTTTGACATCGGAGTCTCTTTGAGCCAATTTCCGCAAAAATTGCACGGAGATTGCTTGCATCTGTGGAGAGCGGGCAGATTTAAAGATGGGAAAGGCACTAATTATAGCTGAGAAGCCCTCGGTTGCCGGCGATATCGCCAAGGCAATCGGGGGTTTTAAGAGAGTC
>JBQCEJ010000136.1:0-8857 GCA_051960355.1 Verrucomicrobiota bacterium
GGACGCCAGGCGTTCTCGAGCCAGAATCGCGTGTTAAACGGGGCGAGCTGAACGCTGAGGTTCTGGCCGACGGAAACCCAATTGGTCATCCGCGCGACGTTGTTCACCCAGACATAACCGTGCAGCATGAAGCCGTCCTGAAAGCGCTTTACGAAATCCCAACCGGCACTGTTGGTCAGTTGTTCCATCCGCGAATAGGTGCCGATGATACTGCTGCCGCTGTAAAGATTTTCATGGCAGGTGCCGCCCCACCAAATCTCAGCCGGCTGCGGCCGCGGACGAACGGACGGATTCGTGCCGAGTGTCAGCGTGAGTTGAACGGAGTTGCTCTCGGTGCCACCGGCGGAATTCTGGGCGAAGAGCGTTACGGTGTTGGTGCCGGGACGCAGATGCCGCACCGTGATGGACCAAGGCGAACGGGCGATTGTCGAACCGAAGTCCCATAAGCAATTCGTGGCATCGCGCACTTCGTACCAGATGGGCAACGCCGGATAGCCATGGAGAACGCCGTCCAGATTCGTGCTGGTTGTGCTCACCGCAATGTTGCCATTGGTGCATTCGATCAACGGATATTTCTCCACGATTTGCAGCTTCACCAGATTGGGCGTGCTGGTATCCACAACGACATTCCACTCGCTGCGCGGATCCAAGCTAAGGCCGTGGTTTACGAGCGTGCCGGTGTAATAGATCGCGGTAAGTTGATTGCCCGCAACTAGACCGCCCGTATTCTGAACCGTCAAGGAACCGTCGAGCGTCAGATTGCCATTCACCCGCAAAGGCGCATTCAATCCGGTATTCGAGGCAGCCAGCGCAAGGCTCAACACGGAACTGCTGTTCAAAGTCAGCGCGCCACTCGCAAAATCGCCGCCCGCCACCGCCAAAGTCCCGCTGTTCTCGATTGTGACTGGACCAGCTACAGCGCCCGTGCCGGTGAGCGTTCCGCCCGATTTCACAGTGATCGCGCCCGGGCCATCGAGACGACCGTTTACAACCAGGGTTCCGTTCGAGATTACTGTTGGCCCGGTGTAAGTGTTCGTGGCCGTCAAGGTGAGCGAGCCGTTGCCGGATTTGCGCAAACCGCCGCCGCCCGCGCCGTCGAGCAACGGCTGTTGCACCGTCACATCAAAACCACCGTCATCAATCCAGGCGTCGCCCGACTTCACCCAGGCCGTCACGCCCGCGAGGTTCGGCCACCAAGGCGAGCCGGGCGACGCGGCTTTGAGCAGGCCGCCGTTGAGATTGACGGCACTCGCAGTGGTTCCGCCCGTCCCGACCGCTTTGGTAATCAGCGTGCCGCCGTTCAAGTTCACAGTCGCGCTGCCGCTTTGGCCCAGACGCAATTTGGTCCCCGCATTCGCCACCGCATTGCCACTCAGGTTCAAGATTCCATTTGCCGCGTAGCCGATGAGAAATTCCACGGAAGCGCTGAGGGATCCACCCGAAAGATCGGCGATGGGCGTGCCGCCGGAACTGCTTTGTCCTACGGTGAAATAACCCGAAGTCGTCAGCGTGCCGCCGGTTTGTTCGAGTCGTCCACCGCTGGCCACGACTGCATAACCATACGCGCCCGAACCGCCGCTGATTGCGAGAGTGCCGGAGGCCAGGCGCGCCGCACCGCCCGTCACGTTCAAGGTCTTGAACGCAACACTGCCGCCCGCAAAAACGTTCGTCCCCGCGCCACTGCGAGTGACGACATCATTGGCAGCATTCACACCGGCCGTGAAGGTGACCGATCGTCCGATGGCGATGTTCCAGGATTGATCTGCGCTCAACGTGACCGGGCAATTCAAAATGAGATCGCGCGTGGAAGTTGAGAGATCGATACCATTGGCGCCGACCGTCAGCGTCTCGCCGCCATTGATGGTGACGTTGCCGCCGGGATTCGACAGCTTGAGCCCAAGCCAGTTCGTGTTCGCGCCCAGACTGACCGTGTTGGCGGCCGTGACCGTGGCGGACCATTGGGCGATATCCGAGCTCTTGGGAGGAACGCTGCCGATCCAGCTTGAGCCGAGGTTCAGGTTGTCCGTGTTGTTGGCTTTGTCGATCGTCGCCGCATTCAGTGAAAGCGTGGCTGGGCACACCAGAAGCAGCGCGACGGAAAAACCCGCGGGGCACAGGGTTCGAAATGTCATAGAATCAGCCGGCGGCGGACGACTGATTGAGTCGTGCGCTTCAGTTGGACGCCTCAGAGTAACCGGTTGTTAACCTGAGAGTAATACCCCGTGCGGGGTATTCCCGAATTCAACCACGTCCGACAGGCTCAGCGCAACATGCATGAGGTTCGGATTTCGACACGAGTTCAATCCGGGTGAACTATTTTCGCGGCGGCATCAACGAATTCGAAGCGCTTGCCTGAAAGGATGGTCGACGGTTCGCGGGATCGTCTCCGCCGCGTCAAACGACCGAACACTGCCGTTCAATTGAGTCGCACCCGCAGCTTCGCGCCCGCGTTTGTTAATTGAATTCGTTGGGTGACCGACCTATCCGCTTCTTGGACGGCGATTTCATAGTCACCACAGAAGCCGCGCGTCGAAAATCTTCCATCCATCGCAGTCCTGCCTTCGGTGTTCGTCCACCATTCTTTCCGCACCAGATCCAGCCAGACTTGTCCATGCGGACGCAGCGTCCAATCCTTGTTCCAAAAGGCAGCGCGCGGGCGCCAGTGCGCCGTTTCCCAAAAGCCCCACGTCATGACACCGGTCACGGCGGGCTGACTGAAGCACGCCGTCATGAAATCGCGCGTATAAGCCACCTGCAATTCCTCGTCGCTGGTGTCGATGTCGAATTCGCTGATCTGAATCGGCAAGCCGAGCTTGGAAAAGCGATCGAAGGTCGCGAGCACTTTCTCCGGTGAAGGTGGGCTGCCGCCAAAATGTCCCTGTTCACCTATGCCGCCAATTGGCGCGCCCTGCTCTTTCAGGAAGGCCAGCGTGTCCAGAAAATATTGACTCGGCGAACCAGCCCCGCTGCCCGCGAACATGATGTAATCGTTGTAAAACAACTGAACGGCGGGATCGCCTTGATGGGCGAGCTTGAACCAACGCGCCATCTCTTCGCGACCCAGAACCTTCAGGATGTCGTTGTGCGCGTAGCTCTCGTTGACCACATCCCATTCGGCGAGTTTGCCGCGCATCACAGCTGTTTGATCGGCAATATGATCATCAATGGTCTGGCGCAACTTCGCCGGTTCATCTGCCAGATCGCGAAGAAACCGCGGCGTGTTCTCCCACGAAGGCCAGACCATGACGTGCCCGCGGATGGCAATGTTCCGCTCGCGGAGCCAGTCGATGGCGGCAAGCGTTTCGCGCCGATGCTCCCATCCTTCCGGCGAATTCGTTCCCCAGCGATACCACTTGAGATCATTCTCAAAAACCACCTTGTTGAAATACTTTTCAATCATTTGCCGATAGCGCTCGTCATCGGCATTCGCAGGCGCCGCAATTCGATGAGCCTGGACCGCTGAGCCAAATGCAAAGGCATGCCGCTGCATGCGAACGGAAACCTTCGCGCCTTTCAAGGGACGCCCTTCGGAATCGATGACCTCCACCAGCAGATTTCCCTTCCGGATTTGATCAATGCGCTCCGCCGCCGCCTTGCGCCAGGGCGCGTCCGCTTCCCAACCGGCATAATGCGCCAAAGTGCCCGGCAAATCCTTCACAGCCACGTTCGCGCCGAAATTCGACAGGCTGACCGCTGCGACTTCAATCGTCTGCGGCTGATAACCGAATCGTAAGGAAACCTGAGCCGTTCCCGTCGGATAATCGGCGTCAGCGACAAAGGGCGCGCGAATCGGCGTCCACTCCGGCCCGACTGATGTGGCATGTTCCAACAGCTTGTGGTGCTCCTCCGCGTTTTGCTCAACAATCAGTTCCAGCAGCGCTTCACCCGTTTCCTGTCGGGAAGCGATGCGCCGCGCGACTACCGACGCGAGCAGCACATCGCCTTTGTGGATGGCCGCGAGCGTCGGGACGGATAGAGTGATGTTCCACGGATACGGCGGCTGTTTGAGCGTGGCGATCTGCCGGGCTTCGCCGAACGGCTGTCCGGCGACGCTCACCGTTGTGACTTGCGCATCGCTGGCAGACTTGCCGCCGAGCGTCAGCGCCGTTGCATCCTCTGGAATCATCGGTGCTCCCTTCGGCAACTCCGCCGCGCGGAGTTGAACCGCGAAATGCACGGCGAACACGAGTGCAGCAAGCGCGTGAGTCGTTCGCGGGGGTTTCCCGAGGCGCAACAGATTCGGACAGGGAAGGTTTGAAGGTTTGATAGGCACGTGGCCATTCTGGCCGGGAAGAGTGACGCGCGTGAATACCCCGGTGGAGGTATCGTTTTAGCCATGTGCGTCAACTCGAGAGAATGCTGCGTGGCCAATGTGTTTGCTCGCGGGTGTCAGCAAAGAGCGCGAAGGAATCTGCCGCGACATTTTGCCCATTGACTCCAACGCCGTGTGTGAGGATTGTAGCGCGCTATGGCTAAGATTCAACGTGCGCTCCTGTCTGTTTCCGATAAAACCGGACTGGTCCTTTTTGCCCAAACACTTGCCGCGGCAGGTGTGGAACTGATCTCAACCGGCGGAACCGCCAAGGCGCTCCGCGATGCCGGTTTGAAAGTGAAGGACATCAGCGAGCACACGGGTTTTCCGGAAATGCTCGACGGCCGCGTGAAGACGCTTCATCCCAAAGTGCATGGCGGTTTGCTCTTCATTCGCGGGAATGCCACTCACGAAGCGGCAGTGCGCGAGCACGGCATTGAGCCGATCGATTTGGTGGTTGTGAATCTTTATCCTTTCGAACATACGGTCGCCAAACCCGACGTGAGCCTTCACGACGCGATCGAGAACATCGATATTGGCGGTCCCTCCATGCTGCGCAGCGCGGCGAAGAATCACGACAGCGTGACGGTGATTGTGGATCCTGCCGATTACCAGGAGGTAGCGGCGCAGGTTACGGCCAATGGCAACACGACTTTGGAACTCCGCCGCAAACTGGCCACCAAAGTATATGCGCGAACGGCGGCGTATGACGGGGCAATTGCCGCGCATTTGGAAAAGGCTTTTGGCGGAGAGGCTGCGACCGCGGCTTTGCCGGCCACGCTCACGATTTCCGCACCACTGGCGCAACCGCTGCGTTACGGCGAAAACCCGCATCAGGCCGCTGCGCTCTACGGCAAGTTCACCGAGTATTTTCAACAACTGCACGGGAAAGAGCTTTCATACAACAACATCCTGGACCTGACCGCCGCGGCGAGTCTCATCACGGAATTTGCAGAGGACCAGCCCACGCTGGCGATTCTCAAACACACCAATCCCTGCGGCATCGGCCAAGGCACGAGCCTGCGGGACGCCTGGGAAAAAGCGTTTGCCACCGACAAACAGGCGCCGTTCGGCGGGATCATTGCGGTGAACCATGCGCTCAATGCCGCTTGCGCGGAAGCCATCGCGGAAATTTTCAGCGAAGTCATCGTTGCGCCGGAGTTCACGCCGGAAGCGCTGGCGATTTTGCAAAAAAAGAAAAACCTGCGGTTGCTGAAGATGCTGAAATCGCCGCTGAGCAGCCAACCGTGGGATGTGCGCAGTGTCGGCGCAGGCTCATTCCTGTTGCAAGCGCGCGATCTGAAGGTCACCGGCGCAGCGGATCTGAAGGTCGTTACAAAACGCCAGCCCACGGCGGAGGAGCTGCAAGCCATGCTGTTCGGCTGGCGAGTGGTGAAGCACGTGAAATCGAACGCGATCGTTTACGCCGGCGCGGATCGGACGATTGGCATCGGGGCCGGCCAGATGAGCCGTGTGGATTCCAGCCGCATCGCCGTTTGGAAAGCCGGGGAAGCCGCGCTCTCGCTCAAAGGCAGCGTGGTGTGCAGTGACGCGTTCTTTCCCTTTCCGGACGGGTTGATTGCCGCAGCGGAAGCGGGCGCCACGGCGGCGATTCAGCCCGGCGGTTCGGTTCGGGACGCGGAGGTGATTGCCGCCGCCAATGAACGGAACATGGCCATGGCGTTCACCGGCACACGTCATTTTCGACACTGAGCGGACGGGAGTTTTGAGTTCCGCCTGAGGCTGCGCCACCGCCGTCACTGGAGCAGCCATTAAATCAGAGCGATCTGACCGAGAGAAACGGCCAGCAGGATGAACCAGACAAAACCTTCGCGGATTCGCAATCCGCGCTGGCGCGCTTCCGTAAGCCAGAAGCGCAACTTCACGGCCCCGAATTCGATCCGGTCTCCATTGCGCAGAGCGGCTTCTTCGACCGGCTGGCTGTTGATGGTGACCCGGGCATCCGGGTGAACCTGCAGGATGAAACCGCTGGCCGGCTCCAACCGAATCTCGAAGTGGTCGTCCCAGACACCGTGCCCTTCCAATTGAAGATCGGCTGTCGCCGCGCGGCCCACGTGTACAGGGAAACGGCGGGTTGACCATTTGGTTCCCGCCGTTGGGCCTGAGAGTATTTCCAATTGAACCATTAAAACAGCCGGCGACGAACCACAACCTGATCGCGGGGATAGATGGTCACATTGAAGGTGGGATCTTCGACGGCCTTTTCGTAATCGACGATGTCGATTTTGCCGTTGGGATGAATGATCCGCACGTTGGACTTCTTGGCAAAATCCGTAAAACCGCCTGCGGCAGCAATGGCATTCACGATGTCCGTCGCGGCCAGATACGGTTTGGGACCAGGCTGGCGGACTTCGCCGTCCACATAATAAAACCGATTCTCCGCTTTCACGGTCACGGTCACACCGCGATAGAGTTTATCGTACTTGGCTTGAAGTTCCTGCTGCAGTTCGCCCGCGGTTTTTCCCGCAGCCTGCACCGCACCGACATCCGGCGGCGTGATCGTGCCGTTGGCGCGAATACGCTCTTCATAAGGCTGAAAACTCTTTTCTGAACTCAACGCCACGAAGTTGATCGTCACCAAGTCGCCAGCATGGAAAAGATCAATGTTCTCACGCATTGCACCCGGCAGGTCCGGAAAATCGGCGTACTTGGGCCCTTGAGTCCCACATCCCGTAAGCAACACAGCTGCCCATAGAACCCCTAACAGGGTGAGCCCTGTTCCAACCATTTTCCTGACTTGTTTCATATTTGCTCCAATCTACCGTGCGCCAATTGATCAATACTTGGGTTTGATATCCAGCTTCGCTTTATCGCCACCGCTGGCTTCAGCCGGCGCCTCATCATCATCGTTCTTGGAATAATATTCGTGATAATAGCCCGTATAGTAATAGTAGCTCTCGTCCTGCGACATGTTGATATTGTTCAGCACAATACCCAGCAGGTTGCCGCCGACCTTTTCGATCATCTGCTTGGCGCGGATGTTCATCGGCTGCGGATAACGACGATACTGAATCACTTGCAGCGTAATATCCACTTCGCTCGCGAGAATAGAAGCGTCGCTGACGCCCATGATCGGCGGTGAATCAAAGAAGACGTAATCGTAACGCTGCGTCAATTCGTTGATCAGATTCTTCATCTGCGTGGAGCTGAGCACACCCATCGAACTGCTGGGCAACTTGCCGCTCGCCATGAAATCCATCGATGGCAGGTTCGTGGTCTGGATCACTTCTTCCAGCGTGTTCTGCTTCAGGAGATAATTCGTGAGCCCCAGATTGTTGGTCACGCGCATGATCTTGTGCAGCGTGGGACGGCGCAGATCGGAATCCACGACCACCACGCGACTGCCGTTCTGGGCAAACACCGTGGCCAGGTTCATCACTGTGGTGGACTTGCCTTCGCCAGCGCCGGCGCTGACCACCGCGATGGAGTTCAGCTTGTCGTCCTTGCGCGAGAACAGCAGATTCGTGCGCAAAACCCGATAAGCCTCGGCATGAGGACTATCGGCGCCTTCTTCCATGAGAAAGCCTACATTCTGCGGAATTACACCGAGCACGGGCGATTGCAAGGTCCGCTCGACGTCGTCGATGGTCTTGACGCTGGTATCCAGGTATTCGATGAAGAACGCGAGACCGACGCCAACCACCAAACCGATGATCACGCCCAAGGCGATATTCAAAGCTTTCTTGGGACGAACCGCTTCGTCATTGGCCACCGCATGATCGGTGATGATCACCATGGCGGTCCGCGGCAGCTTCACATCCGCGCTTTGCGAGGCGATTTTCATCGCGAGAATGTTGTTGAACTGCTGCAGTTCAGCCAATCGCTGCTTGGCGGCGTAGTAAGGGCGGCTCTTTTCCGCCATCGCCAGGTAATTGGTCCGGGATTCCTCCAGGCGGGCTGTCAATTCATCCAGCCGAGCTTTGGTGGCGTCCAGGCGATTTTCCAGTCCCAAGATGATACCCTCAACCGCTTCGTCGATCTTCTTGTCCAAATCGTTTACATTCTCCTTCGCATTGACATAGACCGGATTGTCGTCGGTGTAGGTCACCTGCAATGAGCGCAGCCTCTGTTCGGCGACATCCAATTCATTGAAGAGCGTCGTCAGCTTGGTGTCCGGCTGGCCCAAAGCTGTTTGAATGGCTTCCCGGAGTTGATCCGGAGTTAGCTTTTTGAGATTGGAAAGCGTCTTTTCCTGATTTATTTCACTGTCCTTGAGGAAAATGAGCTGTCCTTGCAATTGTTTTTCCACCTCACCCGAAATCAACGGTGTGGGCATGGTATCCATCGGGCTGGTGTCGGAAATTCCCAATTCTGTTCGCAGGCGATCCACCTCTTTTTGCGCCTCGGCAAATTTCCGCTCCTGATCGGCCTTCTGCCCTTCCAAAGCCTTGATGCTGCTCGTCATCATCTCCAGATTCACCCCCAGGCGGTGCTGCTTATAGACTTCGACGATTTCGTTGGCGATCTTGGCGGCTTCTTCGGGCTTATCGCTGAATACCTCCACCTCGATCAAGCTGGCGTTGC
>JBQCEJ010000137.1:0-6629 GCA_051960355.1 Verrucomicrobiota bacterium
GGTTCAACGGCGAGTTTTACGCGCAATTATCTCACGCTGTGGTTCGATCATGGCGTGGCTCCATCCGGCGCCACTTACTCCTATGTGATCCTGCCCAATCTGACGAATGAACAGGTTTCGGCATACGCCGCCAATCCAGATGTGCAGATCGTCGAGAACACAACGCAAGCCCAGGCCGTGCGGGAAAAAACACTCGGACTGCTGGCGGTGAATTTCTGGAACGCCGCCACCAAAACCGTCGATTTCATCACGTGCAGCAATCGCGCGAGCGTCATCACTCGCGAAACCCTGGATGATCTGACCGTGGCGATCTCAGATCCCACGCAGACGAACACCGGCGTGGTCGGGCTCACCTTGAACCGCAGCGCGCTCAGTGTGGCGGCGATCGATCCGGGAATCACCGTTCTGCAAACCAGTCCGATCATTCGCCTCACGGTGAACATGAATAACCGGCGCGGCCAGACGGCTACCGCTCGTTTTGTCACTTATACCAACAGCGCGCCTGCGCTCGCGGCGATTGCGAATCGAACGGTTGTCGCGGGCAGTGCAATGATCGTAACAAATGTTGCCAGCGACACCGGTTCCAATCCACAGTCGATTCGCTACGCGCTGGCGGCGGCTCCGTCCGGCGCGACCATTGATCCGGGCAGCGGCGTGATTCAATGGGTTCCGGGAACGAACCTGATTGGAACCAGCAATCTGTTTACCGTGGTTGTCACTGAGAACGGTTGGGTCACCAACCTGCCTGCCCAGGCCGATGCGTTCGTGAAGAACGGTTCGCCCACGACGAGCTTTGGCACCGACCCGACCTTGGAAGTCAAACTCGGCAGCGCGAGCACCACGCGGGAGAGTTTCCTGCGCTTTGCCATCCCCACTCTGCGCGGAACTATTCGCGATGCGACCTTGCAACTCACACCGTCGAGCACTTTTGCGCCGGGACTCCATGGCGTTGCGCAAACCACGAGCGATTACTGGGATGAACTCACGCTGAATTGGAACAACCGGCCGGGCTCCGGTCCCGAACTGGACAGTTGGTTGCCGCAAGCCGGCGTTGCCTCCGCCGCGAACGTGACCGCAGCGGCGCTGGCGACGACCAACGGTTTGGTGTCCTTGCGCGCTTACGCCTCCACCGCAACGGGCGACGGTTTGGTGAGTTATGTCTCGCGCGAAGGTGACGCGAATTTCGCGCCGCGGCTCGTGGTGGTGACGACCAACGATCTGGCGTTGTCGGCCACGAAAAGTTTTTGGGTGACTGTTTTTGGTCCGCCTGTGCTCGCGGCGAACTCCAATCAAGTCGGCGCGGTTGGCAGCACGTTGAACATCTCCAACTCGGCTTACGATCCCAATGCAAATCCGCAGCGGCTGCTCTTCAGCCTGCTCGGCGGTCCCACCAACGCTTTCATCAATGCCACCAATGGCCTGATCACTTGGACGCCGACAATGGAGCAGGGTGGCACGACCAATTTATTCACGGTCGTCGTCAGCCAGGCCGGTTGGGAAACCAGGCTGGCGCCGAGCGCGGATGCGTTTGTGAAGAACGGAGCGGCGGCCAGCAATTACGGATCGAACTCAACGCTCGAGGTGAAACTTGGCAGCGCCAGCACCACGCGCGAAGCCTATCTGCGCTTTGGATTGGGCGGGTTGCCGGGTGAATTGGCTGGCGCGCAGTTGCAGTTGAAAGTCTTGAATGCTTTTTCACCCGGCACACACGCGGTTGCACTGGTGACGAATGACGATTGGGATGAATACGCGATCAATTGGAACAGCCGTCCAGATTCTGATTTGCCGGAATTGGCAACGTGGCAGCCGGTCACGGGAGAATGGGCTGGCGCCGATTTGACCACCGCGGCTCGCCAGGAGTTGGCGGGAGACGGCTGGCTGTCATTGCATCTCTACGCGACCAATGCCACCGGCGACGGGCTAGTAACTTATGGCGCTCGCGAAGGAACGCTGGCAGACGCGCCGGCTTTGATCGTCACGAGTACGAATCTTTACGCCTTGAGCGCCACGAATTCATTTACTGTCACCGTTCCGCCACTGGCCGCACCGACCTTGCAACTGGCAAACGCTACGGCAACGAGCCTCACCCTGTGGGTTGCCGCTGCGGCGGGTGTGACCTGCTCGATTCAGGTTTCAACGAACCTGACGACGTGGGCGACGATTTTCAGCACGAATGCGCCGGATGATCCGTTCCTTTGGATTGATGATCAACTAGCTGGAGCGGCGGCGCGTTTCTATCGCGTTCATCTGGGTCCGTAACGCTGAAATCAGGCGATAACTCCATTGGGGTATTCCAAAAAAAGTCCGGTAAAAGCTAGAGTCAAAACAGTAAAAGCACTTGCAGTAGATAAGACACAGCAATTCCCGCTTCATCCAACCAAACCAACACATGCAAACCTCAAACCCGAAATCGAACAGAACCGCTCGACTGAGCGCCGCTCTTTTGGCGGTGGGACTCGCCGCATTCCACAGTTCGGCCGCTGACTACACCTGGATCGGCGCCGCTGGCGCTGACTGGAGCGAGAGCGCCAACTGGTCTCCTTCCGGCACGCCCAACGCCATCTCCGACAGCGTCACGGTGAACAGCACCGGCCTGATCAATTTCACCAACGTGCCCGCCACCGCTTTCACGGTTGGCAATATCACCAACACTGGAAACGGTTCCAGCACCTTGGGTGCGAACAACACCACCGACGACGTGATCACGCTCGCCGTCAGTAGCGGTTCTCCGGTGCTGAATGTCGGAAATTCCGCTGGCCAGGTTTTCAGCTACGTTACCCTGGGTGGCACCCAAGGTTTCACCAAGGCAGGTCCGGGCAAGTGGACCATGCGCTACAACGGGGCAGCGAATACGGTCGCCGGCGACATCAACATCCTGGGTGGCATTCTCGGCATCAACCAGAACTCCAGCCTGGGCGATGACAACAACGACATTGCCATTGCAAACGGAGCGCGACTGACGGCGGAGCCGGGCAGCAATTCCGGCACGATCACGCTGCCTTCCACCCGCACCATCACTTTGAACGGCGCGCAATCGCAAATGAGTGCGAGTGCCGTAGCGGTGGAATTAGCCGTGGAAGGTGATGTAGTAGGCACCGGCGGCTTGGTCAAGGTGGATGCCGGCAAGCTTTCGCTCAATGGCACGGCGACTTACGCAGGCATGACGCGAGTCGTTGGTGGCATACTGGACTTCAACCTGCCCAGCGGATCATTTACCAACCTGGGTGAAATTCTCGTCCAAGGTCCGCTGGGAACGAAGCTGGACTTTTCCGATTTGAGCAGCTTCACCATGAAAAGCAGCACAAACAACTTTGCGGTCCTTCCGAGTACTTCCACCACCACGGGACAGATTGCGGAAGCTTACCTGGCGAATGGATCGGGAAATGGCGGGACGAACCTCCTGATCGCTTCTCAGGTTAACATCGGCGGCGCCTCAGGCAGCAACGTGGGCGATCTCCACGAAGGCCGTTTGCATCTCGGCACGGTCAATACGATCCAGGCGACCTCGCTTCGGGTCGGCGGTTTCAATGGCCGCGGTTTGGTTGATTTTCAAACCAGTCCGATTGCTCCTTCCCTCACGTTGCGAGCTGCAGACGGAACCAGTCGCATGCCGGGCCAGCTCAAGATTGGCGAAACCAGTTCAGGTCTTCGATCGGGCGGTGGTGATCTGAATCTCGCGGGTGGTGTTTTCGATGCGCTGTTGACCGACACGATCATTGGACGTCATATCTCGAACGCCAACAATCCCGAAACGAGCACGCTGATCATTGATAACGGCAATGTGGATACGCTCACGCTGTTGCTCGCCGACAAAGCCGGCACCGGCACTCCGATTCTTACCTCCACGTTCACCGAAAACGGCGGCACGGTGAAAGCCCAGACGATCACGATGGGGCAGGACGCTGCCGCCGGGGCCACCGCTTCACTGCGGCCGACTTATAATCTCAATGCCGGCACGCTGTTTGCCGGAACCATCCAGGCTGGGGCCGGCGCTTTTGGCGCCACGTCCGCCCGCAATCTGAATCTGAACGGCGGCACGCTGCGCAACTATGATGCGAATACGGATCTCAATGTCTCCGGCGTCGCTGCTTCATCGGGCGGTCTCTTGAACACGGTTCTTGCTGCCGGAGCTCAGACCATCCAAGCCGACGCCAGCCGCAAGATCACCTTCTCGGACACGGCGCCGATCAGCGGTGATGGCGGTCTGACCAAAGAAGGCGCAGGTAGCTTGATTCTGAATGCGGTGAACAGCTACGTCGGTGACACACTCGTGAACGCCGGCACGTTGGGCGGCTCCGGCACGATTGCCGGATCAGTGACTGTCCAGCCGGGTGCCACGCTCGCTCCGGGCGCGTCAGTGGGAACCCTGACCATCAACGGCAATCTCACTCTCGCGGGCAATCTGTTCATCGAAGTGGACAAGGCGCTCTCGCCCGCAAGTGACAGCGTCTCGGTGGCGGGCAGTCTGGCCAACACCGGCACGGGCACGCTCACTGTTACGAACATCGGAGCGACGGCATTGGCAGCGGGTGACATCTTCACGGTCTGCAATCAGCCGATGGCCAATGGCAGCGCGCTGACGATCGTTGGACCCGCCGGGACCACTTGGGCCAACAATCTTGCGGTGGACGGCACGATTTCCGTTGTGTCCACCACCGTCGCGTCACCGACCTTGACTTACGAGTTGGACGGCAGTAATTGGGTTTTCAACTGGACTGGCAGCGGCTTCAAGTTGCAAACCCAGACCAACAGCCTCTCGGTTGGACTCAACAGCAATTGGGTGGATGTGCCCGGCGGCAATGTTAGCGGCGTCAGTGTTCCCGGCCCGAATGCTTCCAATCCGGCGGTGTTCTTCCGGCTGATCTCGACGCCTTAAGTCGGATGCGGTTTTTGCAAACGGCGGGTTGCCTCGGCAGCCCGCCGTTTTTCCATTCGCTCAGAATGTGTTGCGGCGGTTGATCGCGGAAGCGATAGGCAGGCGAAAGATTCCGTTGCTCCGGCGAAACGGGGCGAGCTAAAATGAGTTCATGGCCAGTTGTTTCCATCGTCGAATTTTCCCCGCTTATCTTCTGTGCCTGGCGCTCGGGTTGTCTCTCTATGAAGCAGCGTTGAGTCCCGCAATGGCCGGCGAATATCTGGTGCAGGTCTGGGGCGTAGATGAAGGCTTGCCGCAAAGCTCGGTCACTGATTTAAGGCAAACGGCCGATGGCTATTTGTGGATCGGCACGCTGTTGGGCGGAGTCTCGCGTTTCGATGGCTTGCGCTTTGACAATCTCGACGCCCAGAAAGCATCGATGTTGAACCCCGGCGTGCGGCGGTTGCTTTCCGATTCGGAAGGAACGCTTTGGGTGAACGATTACGGTGGCAATCTGCTGCGATCGAAGGACGGAAAATTTATCGCGGAGTCGCTCAAGGATGTGCAGCTCGGATCGCTGGTGCTGGACCGGACCAATCGACGCGTATTTGCCGCCCTTGACGGCGAGCTGATCAGCGGCCGCCGCCGGGCTGCGGAGGGAGATTGGTCGTGGGTTCGAATCAAGCCGCCGCATTCCGGAGGCAATCCCAATTATGTCTGCGATCAAGACGGCGTGCTTTGGTACCGCTATCCCGGATCTCGGCTTGGGCGCGTGGTGGACGATCGCTTCGAGTTGGTGGAGCAGCCGCCCGGCCTCGTGGGCAAGGAGATTCACACTCTGGCGCAGGGTGATGCCGGCAAGGTGTGGGTGGGAACCGACGCCGAGCTGGCTTGGTGGAATGGAAAAACCTTTGTGCCGGTCGTTCCGACGAACGGTGAGCCGCGATTGTCCGTTCAGCAGATTGTCCCTGGAAACGATGGACGCGTCTGGGTCGATGGAAATAACCGGTTGCGCCTGCTCGACCAGCAGCAATGGTCCGTGGAAGCAGACGGTTGGGACAGCCGGAAATTGCCATGGTCGCGCATTCGAATCATGCGCAGCGACAATGAAGGCGGCCTGTGGGTTTCGCTGCGCGAGGAGGGATTGGCCCATGTGCGTTCGGACGGTTCGATTCACCGCATCACCAGTGCGGAAGGTTTGCCCAGTCAAGTCGTGCAGGCGTTTTTCCCTGACAATGAGGGCAATCTGTGGACGGGTTATCATCGCGGCGGACTGGTGCGCGTGCGGCGTTCACTGTTTCGCACGATTGCGCGTCCGGAAGGCCTGGCCGATACCGTTGTCACCTCGGTGGCGGAGGATACGGGCGGAGCGATCTGGATCGGCAGTTCCGGTGGTTCCGTGGCGCGATGGCAGGAGGGTCATCTCACGAATTTCACACTGCCACTGCGCGGCGCGTTTTGCCAGGACTCCGTGGTTTGCGCCGGGGCGGACGGACGGGTTTGGGTCGGCACCGGCGGCAATGGCTTGCTGGTATTCGAAGACGGCAAGTTCCGGCATGTGTTGTTGCCTGGCCAGTTGCCACAAGGCGTCCGGTCTCTGCTGGCGCGACGCGACGGCTCGGTGTGTTACGCCAATTTCGGAGGTTTGTTTGCGGTGAAGGATGGAAAAGCTGTCCGCATGCTTGAGGCGAAGAGAACGGATGATGTGCCGGGTGCTTTGGCGGAAGGGCCGAATGGCGAGTTGTGGATGGGAACGCTCGGCGGTGCGCTGATG
>JBQCEJ010000138.1:0-13367 GCA_051960355.1 Verrucomicrobiota bacterium
AAAGCGACCGATGACCGGCGCTATCTGGACTTTGCGGTGACCAATTGGTGGCGCACATCGGAATATCTCTATGACAACGACGAGCATCTGTACTTCCGCGACAGCACCTATTTCCAAAAGCGCGAAGCCAATGGCAAAAAGGTGTTCTGGAGTCGCGGCAATGGTTGGGTGATGGGTGGGCTGGTGCGCGTGCTGCAATTGCTGCCGAAGGATCATCCGTCGCGCCCGCGCTTTGAACAGCAGTTCAAGGAAATGGCGGACAAGATTCTTCAATGCCAGCAGAGCGACGGTCTGTGGCGCGCGAGCCTGCTGGACCCGGAAAGTTATCCGCTCAAGGAAACCAGCGGCTCGGGTTTTTACACCTATGCGCTGGCGTATGGCGTCAACCAGGGATTGCTCGAACGCGCCCGCTTCGAACCGGCTGTCAACCGCGCCTGGGCTGCACTGGTGGCGTGTGTGGAACCGGACGGGAAACTGACGCACGTGCAACCGATCGGCGCGGATCCCAAAGCCTTCGACAAATCGTCCACCGAAATTTACGGTGTTGGCGCCTTCCTGCTGGCCGGCAGCGAGGTCCGGCAATTGGCAAAATAATCCGGCACGAAATCTCAAACTGGACTGCGGCCGGGGCTCGATGCTCTGGCCGCGTTTCGTTTCGCAAACGGACCACCGCGATGTTCGCGCCTTCGAGAATGGCCGGCGTGCGATCAATGACTTGCCTTCACCTGTGGCTTGGGTAAAGGTGCTTCCGCTATGCCAACTGAAAACGAGATTAAGAGCGCTTTGATGGCGGTGAAATATCCGGGCTACTCCCGCGACATCGTCTCCTTCGGGCTCGTCAAAGAGATTTCCGCCAATAACGGCGCAGTCAGTGTTTCCATGCAGTTGACCACCAACAGCCCGGAAGCCGCCCAGCAGATCAAAGCCGAAAGCGAACAGATCTTGAAAGCGTTGCCAGGTGTAACTGCTGTTTACGTGGAGGTGAAACTCCAGGCGGGTGCGCCCACCAGCGGTGCCAAAGGCGGTTGGTCTCCGAATAAGGTTCCCGGAATTCGCCATGTGATTGCGGTCGCGAGCGGCAAGGGCGGCGTCGGCAAATCCACCACGTCCGTTAATCTCGCCTGCGGCTTGCGGCATCTGGGCGTTAAAGTCGGTTTGTTGGATTGCGATATTTATGGTCCCAGCATTCCGCTGATGATGGGCGTTCACGAGCGGCCGACGCTCAGCGCCGATGAAAAGATGATTCCGCCCTTGAGCCACGGCGTGAAGCTGATGAGCATCGGTTTTTTGATCGACGGCGACCAGCCGGTCATTTGGCGCGGACCAATGATCATGAAAACCATCCAGCAGTTCATCTCGTCGGTCGAATGGGGTGATTTGGATTATCTGCTCGTCGATCTGCCGCCCGGCACCGGTGACGCCCAGCTTTCGCTCTGTCAAACCGTGCCGTTGGACGGCGGAGTTATCGTTACCACTCCGCAAGAGGCTTCGTTGGGAGTGGTGCGCAAGGGCATCGCGATGTTTGAAAAGGTGAACGTTCCGATTCTCGGTATCGTGGAAAACATGAGCTATTTCACCACGCCAAACGGTGAACGGGTGGAAATCTTCGGCCACGGCGGCGGTCACGCCGAAGCGCTTCGCCGGGAGATTCCGTTCCTGGGTGAAGTCCCCATTTTCACAGAAATCCGTGAGGGAGGCGACCGGGGGCTGCCGGTGGTGGTTTCTGCGCCGGAAAAGCCTGCTGGGAAGGCATTTATTCAGGTTGCCCGGGCGCTGTTGGAGCGGTTTGGCTGAACTCATTTTCGCCCCCGGATTTGCAAAGCGTTCCAAACCCACTAGATTGCAGCAGAACGTAATGTCATGAAGAACCCGGCAACCAACGGCTGCAAATTAGGATTGTCAGCAATCGAGTCGCCCCATAGATTCTCTTCCCACAAAGGCATCTTTGTATATGTCGGACCAAACTAGAGAGCCAGCCCAGGCGCACGATTTACTCAGGAATTCTTCGCTTTACCGGGAATTTCAGGCGGAACGCGAGGAGATTCTCAAACACAAGTGGATTGAATCCGAAAAGGCCGGTCGCGATATCGGCTTCGAACGCGCACTGACCGATTGGATCATCAAACATCGCTCGAAATGGCGCCGCGCGCGTCAAACGACCCCGGGCAACAGCAACTAATTTTCAAACACAATCTCTTCCTTTAAGGCAGCCCAGAGAGGTGGCCAAGGATCTGATGAAACACATTTCGAACTCAACGAACAACCCGGACCGGGTTTGTTCGTTTTTTTATGCCTGAATCCTGCGTCATCCTCAACGCCTCCGCCATTCAACGGGCTTTGACCCGCATTGCCCACGAAATCGCCGAACGCAATGAACACGGTAGCGAAGTCGTGCTCATCGGCGTGCCGATTGGCGGCGATGACCTCGCCCGGCGCTTGAGCCAGTTGCTCGCGCAAATCTGGCAGCATCCCGTTCCGGTCGGCGTACTCGATGTCGGCATGCACCGCGATGACCTGGGACAGCGCGCCGCCCCGAACATTCTACCGACGGTGATTCCGTTTGATGTCACCGGCAAAACGGTCGTGCTCGTCGACGACGTGCTTTTCAGCGGTCGCACTACCCGCGCGGCGATGGATGCGCTCAACGATTTTGGGCGGCCCCGAAAAATCCAACTCGCGGTGCTGGTCGATCGCGGTCATCGCGAACTGCCGATCAAAGCCGATTTCGTCGGCAAAAATGTGCCTACCTCCGCCGCCGAGAAAATTCTGGTTCGCCTGACTGAAGGTGGCGCGCCTCGCGATGAAGTGCTGCTGGAAAAGCAATCCGTGGAGAAATCCTGAATGACCTGGAACCGCAAACACCTGCTCGACATCGAATCACTCTCGGCCGAGGAGATCAACAGCGTGCTCGATTCCGCCCTCGCCTTCAAAGCGGTCGGCGAACGCGCGATCAAGAAAGTCCCGGCGTTGCGCGGCAAAACCGTCGTCAATCTGTTCGTCGAACCTTCAACCCGCACGCGCATCAGCTTTGAACTGGCCGAGCAACGTCTTTCCGCCGACATCATCAATTTTTCCGCCGATGCGTCTTCGCTGAAAAAAGGCGAGACCTTGAAAGACACGGCGAAGAATCTCGAAGCGCTCAATGCCGATTTCATTGTGATTCGCCACAGCGCGTCCGGCGCGGCCGCGTTTCTTTCCCGAGTGTTGAACGCAAGCGTCATCAACGCCGGCGATGGCGCTCATGAACATCCCACGCAGGCGTTGCTGGACACCTTCACCATTCGCGAGCGCAAAGGCCGGATTGCGGGGCTGAACGTCACGATTCTCGGCGACATTCTCTACAGCCGCGTGGCGCGATCGAACATCTGGGCTTTGACCAAACTCGGCGCGAACGTGACGCTCTGCGGTCCCTCAACGCTGGTCCCGCGTGTGTTTGAACAGATGGGCTGCCGCGTAACGCACAATGTGGAGGAAGCCATTCGCGACGCCGACATCATCAATCTCCTGCGCATTCAGCACGAACGTCAGCGCAAGACCATGTTCCCCAGCATCGGCGAATACACGACATTGTTCGGCCTCAACAAAGCGCGTCTCGCCAAGTGCAAACCGGACGCGCTCATCATGCATCCTGGCCCGGTTAATCGCGGTGTGGAGATCGACAGTGAAATCGCGGATTCCGGCCGTTCCCTGATTCTGGAACAAGTCACCAACGGTCTGGCCGTTCGCATGGCGGTCCTCTTCCTCGTCAACGGCGGCAAAGGGCCGCAGGAAATCGGCGCCAGCTAAACTCGCCAGGCGAGCCGCGGAATTCTAAACCCTCCCCTTGGGAATGATCCGATCCGGATGACGCGCGCGGCTGAGGGCCGTGTCGTAGCTGATCAGGCATTTGCAGTAGAGATCGTAGAGGCAATTGTCCATGAGCATCATGCCTTCCTTACGTCCGGTCTGAATCAGATTTTCCAGTTGGTGAAGCTGGTTTTCGCGAATCAGATTCCTCACCGCGTTGTTCGCGACGAGCATTTCATACGCGAGAATCCGCCGGGTGCGATCCGCTGCGGGCAGCAAATCCTGCGCGATGATTCCCTGCAACGCGTTCGCCATCTGCATCACAATCTGCCGCTGCGCATTGCCGTCAAACACGCCGACGATCCGCTCAATCGCGTGCGACACACTCGGCGAATGCATCGTGGCTAAAACCAGGTGACCCGTTTCCGCCGCAGTCATGGCGGTGGCGATCGCCTCGGGATCGCGCATCTCGCCAACCACAATCACGTCGGGATCCTGACGTAGCACGTGAATCAAAGCGCGATTGAACGAGCGCACGTCGGTGAGCACTTCCTGTTGCACGACGATCGCGCGTTTGTTTTCGTGAACGAACTCGATGGGATCTTCGATGGTGACGATCTTGCAGCGGCGCTCCGGGTTGATCAGGTCCAGCAGGTAATTCAGCGTCGTGGTCTTGCCGGCGCCGGTCGGTCCGGTGATCAAAACCAATCCGTTGGGCCGACGCGCCAGATCGTCGATCTTTTCGGGCAGCCCCAATTCCTCACGCGCAGCGACTCGGTCACCGCAGAACCGAAAGCTCATTTCCGGATGGCCATTGCGTCGGTAAAAGGTCGCGCGCACCCGGCCGGCATTCTCGTGCATCAACGAAATGCACAGTTCCCATTCGAGCTCGAACTTCTTTCGCTGATGATCATTCAAAAGACTGTCGGCCATCTGCGTGATGTCTTCCTGCGTCAGCGCATCTTCATCGGCGATGATGATTTCTCCGTACACCCGAAATGCCGGCGGCACGCCGGCGACCAGGTGAAGGTCTGAGCCGTCAAATTCCTTGGCGGCCGCCAGCAGTCGATCGAGATTTTCGTTACTCATGGTTAAAGAGGTGGGGTGAACAACAAAGCAACCAAGCGACCAAGCGGAAAGCGCGGACGTGCTTGGGCGAGTTCTCCGCCTGAATCCCGGCAAAACTTCGTTCCTTTGTTCCTTGGTTGTTCATTTTAGTTTTTCATCTGCGCAACCAGCCACGCATTCGAACCTCGAGTGCCGTTTCCGGTTCGGATTTGGGGTGAACAACAAAGTAACCAAGCGACCACGCGAAAGGCGCGAACGTGCTTGGGCGAGTACTCCGCTTGAATCCGGGCTGAACTTAGTTCCTTTGTTCCTTGGTTGTTCATTTGATTCTTCATTTGCCCAACCAGCCACGCATTCGAACCTCGAGTGCCGTTTCCGGTTCGGATTTGGGGTGAACAACAAAGTAGCCAAGCGGCCAAGCGAAAGCGCGAGCGTGCTTGGGCGAGTTCTCCGCTCGAATCCGGGCTGAACCTCGTTCCATTGTTCCTTGGTTGGTCATTTTAGTTTTTCATCTGCGCAACCAGCAACGCATTCGAACCTCAAGTGCCGTTTCCGGTTCGGATTTGGGGTGAACAACAAATTAACCAACCGACCACGCGAAAGGCGCGAACGTGCTTGGGCGAGTTCTCCGCTTGAATCCGGGCTGACCTTCGTTCCTTTGTTCCTTGGTTGTTCATTTTAATTCTTCATCTGCGCAACCAGCCGCAGAGGCGCGACCAGATTCCAGTTTCCGTAACGCGGATCAGTTCCAGACTGGCTTCACGGCATTGCGGATTGAGTTGCATCGCCTGTGCTAGCGAGGTCTTGGCCAAACCCGTCAGGCCGAGCGCGCGCTGGCAGCGGCCTAGTTCCAGCCAGATGAGAAAATGTCCGGCGTTCAATTCCACCGCGCGTTGAAAGCTTTTCAAAGCCAAGGCGAACTGCCGGTAGAAAAATCGAATCCGCCCGGCGAGCCACGCCACAAACCAATCCCGAGGCGCCAGCAGCAACGCCTTCTCAAAGCAGTAATCCGCCCGCGGCTCTTTCCGCGCCAGCAACACATCGCCGCGCGCCAGCCAGACGTAAGGCGTGTCGCCGCGCTCCTCAATCGATGCGTCGGAAAAGGCGAGCGCGCCATGCAGATCGCCGCTGCGGCCGAGCGCCACGGCTTTGGCGGCGAGTAATTCCGGTTCCGTCGGGAAGCGTTCCAGCGCCTTGTCTGCCCAGAGTTTGGCTTCACGGAATTCGCCGAGTTCGATCAGCATGCGCACTTGCGCCGTCCAGGCCGTGGCGTTGTTGGGATTGAATTCCAGCACCTTGGAGTAGAAGCGCAAGGCGGGTTCATAACTTCCATTTTCAAAGGCGGTGCGCGCTTCGTTCAAATAGTAGGCCTCATCCTTGGCGAGTGCTTTCTGCGTTTCGTGCGGCTGCTCTTCAAACTCGCCGCCCAGCTCAAGATTGACGAATCGGCTCATTACAGAATTTGTCGCCGGCCAAACCAGCGTTTGAAAGGTTTTCCAATCAGTTGCGCTTCGGACACATCAGCCAACTGCAAAATGACCTCAGAAATGGCTGCCTCGGTAGCACGGGCATTTCCAGGAATGGTAAGCTCCGGCCAGACAAACCAATGGTTCGCGGGAACAATCAATTCGCCGTCAGTCGGCATCCGTGCCATAGGTTTCCGGGCCACGCCGTTGACTGTAAAAACATTCTTGGAAAATGCCACGTGATCTCCGGCCGATGCCAGAACGGCTCCATACCCGAAGCCGTCTCCAACCACGACGGCTCCGTCGTCCCCATGCCGATCGCCGCTTTCGTGTTGCTGAAACGAATACACGATCCGATCGCCGGTTTTGAGCGCGTGCCTGGAGGCGAGTCGCCGCACGACCACGACATTTCCCTTCACTTTCAGCGGCATGATCCAGTGATCGCCAACAAAACCGTTCATCATTGAATAAATCGACAACACGGCCATGACGGTGATCAGCGCCAGGACGACGCGAAACGCAAATCGCGAGCCCTCCCGCAGCCAGCAGCTTTCCAGGTAGATGATGCTTGAGGCGTGCGCTGCAATCAGCAAACCAAAACCGAGATTGCCGATCGCATAGCCCAACGCCACGAGGAACAACAGTCCCGAAACCAGATATGCGCCCAGAAAAGCCCAGCCCAGAACGCGTCGGCCATTCGCGAAAAACGCATGCGCCGGCAGCACCACGCTGAGCAGGAATTTCAAGACCGCAACTCCGGAAGGCAAATGAGCTTGGTCCAGTCGCAAGATCCGACGCGACGCATTCCAAGGAACCAGCAGACCGCTATACCACCGCGCGCGAGGAGGATAGTAGCTCGATTCCATTGCCTCTTTTTTTAGTCTGGCCACGTTCTTTGTCAATCATCCCAAACCCGCGGCGTGATCGGATTTACCACTTACTGGCTTGGCTTAATGACGTTGTTCAATGTTGAACCGCACCTGCTCGTCGGGTTCATAGAACTCGCTCGTTTCGCGTTGCGATTTCATCTCGCCGACGACCTGCTGAAAGATCTTCATCTCTTCCAGACAGCTCCTGCCTTTATAGCCTTTCACCAGCACCTCGACACTGCCGTCGGGAGCAATCGTTATTTCAAATTCGCGTTGTGGCATAAAACTCTGATGAAGCATGAAACGTGGTTCGGGATCCGGTTCATCCGTTCGCGAGTCAGCCGTCCCAATGGCGCACCTTCAGCCGGATCGACTGGTTTTCGTCCACTTCCTCCTCCACGACAATGAACTCGCGGGCGCGGATTTCCTCCAGCAACCGCTGGTGAACATATTTCTGAACCACGCGTTGGCTCAATTCCTCGCCGATCGCGCGCAGTTCGTCATCGGTATGACCTGGGCCGGTGACGCAAATCGCCGCCTTGCCGCGAGCGTCGCGGGAGAAAATCACGGTGACCTCGCCGCGCGTCACCTTGATGCACTGATCGCGGCCGAGTTGATTCGTAACAATTTCGCTCTGCTCGATTTCCAGGTTTACTTTCCGCTCGCCGGTTTCGTGAACCTCGCTGGTTTCGGTCAGCTGAATCCCTTCCTGCACGAGGGTGTAACCCAGCGACGTGGCGGCCGCCAAAACCGCCGCACTGAAAGCGGGCCAGGCGGCAATGACGACCGGTGTTAAAATGCAGACGCAACTCATACGTTCCTCCGATCTCGATTTTTCAGCAGTTTGGACCGGGCTTTCGCCACTTCGTCACTCGACAATTGCGGATATTTCGCCGGCTTGTGCTGACGAAAAGCCCGATAGAAGGTTGTGATCAGCCAAATCAGGAAGAAGCCGAACCCAAGCGGAATTGCGTACACGAGTGAATCGCGCCAGCTGGTTTTAGAAAGCCAGCCCACCAAAGCCCACAGCCCGATTAGTCCTGCAAAGGTGAAAAAGAACAGCGATCCATAGCGCCGATCTTTGACGCGGTCACATACCAGACTCCAGAATGGATTCATATCACGTCGTTGCCGCTGCCGAAACCGCATCCTTGCGTCCGCGACTACAGTTCTCCGGGCATTACAGCTCCATCCGGCGTTGTTCCGACTCCGCCGTCATCAAATGCAGCACACTGGCATTGCGGGCGCGACCGCTGGCCCAGTTGCGTTGCGCGCTGATTTTTTCCGACATCGTCTTGGCCAGCGGCACCGTCTGGGCGAGTGTGGAAAGCACGTGGCTGGTGGCCAACTGCTGCTTGGCGTAGAAGGCATCGTAGAGCGCGCTGATGATGGCTTCCTCGATTTCGGCGCCACTCAAATCCTCGCTCGTTTCCACCAGCGCCGCCAAATCGAAATCCTTTTCAGCGCGTCCGCGTTTGGTCAGATGAATCCGAAAAATTTCCCCGCGTTCTTCTTCGTTCGGCAGGTCAACGTAGAAGATTTCGTCGAGCCGGCCTTTGCGCAAGAGTTCGGGCGGAAGCTGCGAAACATCATTCGCCGTCGCCACCACGAACACCGGCGCCTGCTTTTCGGAAAGCCAGGTTAGAAACGTGCCAAACACCCGCGCCGTCGTGCCGCCATCGGTCGCACCGGAGCTTTGCGAGCCAACGAACGCCTTGTCGATTTCATCCACCCACAGCACCGCGGGTGCGACGGATTCCGCCACGGCGATGGCGCGGCGCACATTCTCTTCGGACGAACCGACGAGGCTGCCGAACATCCTGCCCATGTCGAAGCGCAGGAGCGGTAACTGCCACAGCCGCGAGACGGCTTTGGCGCACAGGCTCTTGCCGCAACCCTGCACGCCGATCAGCAGAATGCCTTTGGGCGATGGCAAGCCAAACGCCCGCGCTTCTTCTGTGAAAGCGACAGAACGTTTGGTCAGCCAATCTTTCAGAACGCTCAAGCCGCCGACACTGGCAAAGTCCTCCTCCGCGGCATGATACTCGAGCAGTCCGCTCTTGCGGATGATCTGTTGTTTCTCGGCAAAAACTTCCTTCACGTAATCGCCGCTCAAGCGCTGTTCCTGCACGATGATTTTGGCGAAAACATTTTCCGCCTCGCCCAGCGTCAAGCCGAGTGCGGCCTGCAACAATCGCTCGCGCCCGTCGCCGTCGAGATCGATCTGAATCTGTTTGCGATCGCGGACTTCGGCCACGATTTTGTCGAGCATCGCGCCCAGATCTTCCTTCGTCGGCTGCGGAAAGTTCAGGACTGTGACTTCCTTGTCCAGCTCCGCGGGAATCTCCATCACCGGCGAAATCAGGATGATGGTTTTGAAGCTGTTCTTGAGATGCAGCGCGATGTCCTTGAGCTTGCGAATGATCGCGAAATTGTTCTTGGAAAGAAACGGATGAAAGTCCTTGAACAGGAAAATGGCGGGCTCGACCTGCTCGATCACCTGATCCAGCGCGGCGAGCGGATCCTTGGTGGAAGCGCTGCGGCTTTTCTGCGATTGAATTGAACTGCCGGCGGGAACAATGCCGTTGCTGTAGGTCCACTCGAAGACCTTCTTCTGCCGCTTGGCGGCGATCTCCACAACCATGTTCTGCACCCGCATTTCCTCGTTGGTAATGATGTAGAGGATCGGGTAACGGGCGCGGATGAGCGTTTCGATTTCAGTCTGGAAGTTCATGAGAAAAGGTTTGGTGAGGCGCGATACGGGAAGCGATTTGTTCGCAATCGGGATTCAATTCAGCCAGCAGCTCCGCAAATGCAGGTGTGAGATTGTGAACGAGAATCTGGCCGTCTGGCAGAATCAGCAGTTCGGAAGTCAGCGGAGGTGGTGCATCCTGGCTTGGAATTGTCGTATTCGTTTTCATTTCACCAACGTCAATGAAAGGTCGCCGGCGATTCTCCAGGCGGTTTCCGTTTCAGCCGTGGCAACAGTGCTTTGCAATTCTCGATGCCGCCTCGCGTGCCACGCGGGCCAGAAGCCGGAACGCAGATTCACTTTCACGCGCGGCAGATGTTCAGCCAGCCACTCCGCCACCGGCCGCCAGCAACAGTCAATATGGCCGGGCATGAGCAGGTGACGCACAATCAATTCGCTGTGTTCATCGGCCCACAGCAAGTTTTCACGAACGACGCGGGTGTAATCCGAAATCTTTGCCAATCGTTGCGCGCAGGCGTCGTTGCCAAATTTGTAATCCGCCAGCCAGACATCGAACACGCCGTCGAGCAACTCGCGGGCTTGCGCTGAACCATGCGCGTTGGTTTTCCAGATCAGCTTCGCGTCCTCCGGCAAGGCAGCGACAATTTCAAGTGCGGTTGGCAGATGAATCGTCGGTTCACCGCCGAGAATCATCACGGAGCGGGCGCCTCCGGCAAGCGCGACTTTGGCACGGTCGGCGATGGCTGCGACTGGAATGTTTTCACCCAGACGCGCATTCCAGCTCGGGGCGCCGGTGATGCAAAAATCGCAACGCAGATCGCAACCGCTCAGGGCGATCGCGAAGGTGGGAATCAGTTCCAATTCGTCGGAGACTTCGATTTGCGCGGAAAACACGCGCGCCTCCGTTCCGGCGTGGCAGAGTCCGTGTTCGCCGGCCAAACGGTTGATGCCGCATTCATGCGCGCAGAGCCGGCAATCCGCCAGAGCGGCCCGCGCCTTCACGGCTCGCTCGCGCGCCAGTTGGGAACGCGGCGGAGTTCTGGCGCTGGGTAGAACTTCTGGCGCTTGGAATCGCCTGCGCGTTTGGAATGGAGCCCTTGTCATAATTCCAGGCGTGCGACTCGTTCCGATCGGATTTGCTGGGCGGTTTTGCCCATCACGGCTTTGTAGCGGATGACCAGATACAGCCAGCCCGCCAAACCTCCGCACCACATCGACAGCAGGAGGAACCATCCGGAACAGAAAAAGAGAACGATGGAGTTGATCAGCGCGATCAGAATCGCCGCCTGTCGAACCGATATTTCGCCGATGCCGAGCAGCAACAGACGTTCCCTGCGATAAAACCAATCCCACGCCACCAAGAGCGCGAAGATCATGGCGGCGGCTCCGGTGATCAACATTCCCGAACCCGGCTTGATCAAAACCACCGGCAATGCTCCGGAGAAAACGCCGAGCAGACAGTAGCTCCAAAAGCCTATTCCCGACCAGTGTCGTCCCAGAACAGAAACCAGAGTCGCCAGCCAAAAGAGACTGACGAGCCAATCCACCGGGCCGGCGCCAAGAAAGCCGTAGGTCAACATCCGCCAGACCTGACCAGACGAGACGTTCGCTAAACCGAGCCAGGCATACAGTTCAAACGTGTGCGTGTAGTGTCCCAGGAAAGCGAGCGGAAATCCCAGCGCGTAGGCCACGAGTAGAAGCCGAGCGCCCAGTGGGACCGATGCGAGGAACCCCTTCAATGGTGTTTTCATAAATTCAACCGAGAAAGCGTTTCCACCAGGAACGGGTTGGCTGAGGAATGCCCGCGACAGATTTGGCGAGCCGTTGTTCAATCGACGGCGGCACCTGAATGTGCGCGGCATCTTCGCGCAACAGTTCTTCCGTGCTGGCGAATTCCCGGGCTTGCGCTTCGGTCTTGTGTTCGGAAACGTGCTGTTGTTCGGAGGAGAGTTTGGTCTGCTGTTTCATTCGATCACCTCAGGCATTCTTTTCAAATAGCGCGGCAAAAGCTTTGCGGGCCCGATGCAGTTTGCCGCGAACGGCGTCGGAGGATTGCTCGGTCACCAGGCCGATTTCTTCGTAGCTCAATTCCTCATCGGCCACCAGCAGCAGGAGCAAGCGATATTCATCCGGCAAAGCGTCGAGCGTCTTTTGGATGCGCTGGCCGAGCTCCTTGGTTTCCAAAATGCGCAACGGCGAATCGGTTTTCGCGACGGCGTTTTCCCAAACGCTGTCGTCGGCGTTGCTGAACACGTGGCGGCCCTGCCAGGTCTGAAGCAGGTTGCGGCAGTGATTGATCGCGATTCGATAAAGCCAGGTGCGCCAGGAGGCTTCACCGCGGAACTGGTCCAGCTTGCGGAAGGCTTTGAGAAAAACATCGTGCGTGGCGTCTTCGGCTTTTTGCGGGTCGCCGAGGAAGCGGAGCGTCAAATAGAAAATCGCGCGGCTGTGTTCGTTGTAAAGATCAGCGAATTCGGAGGGCGCTAATCCCGTGGGCGCCTCGTCGGCATATCCTTGTTCTGCTGGTGACTGGTTCACGAGCGATTCCATTGGCGATTAGACAGGACCAATTCGGAAAAGTCACGCGGACACATCAGTCGAGTGAAATTCCGAAGCTGGCAACCAGCGAAGGCAAAAAAACAGCGGCGCCGGGGGAGGCGCCGCTGCTTGGATTGGGAGACTGTTTATTTGCTGATCTTTACCAGCATGACGCCGTGGCGGGGAACATTGACCTGGAACTTGCCTTCGAACGTCCCGATGTCTTTCTGACGCCACAAATCGCGAACGGTCTGCTTGCCGCTCAAACCCAGATCAGCCCATTGCGCCGCTGCTGGCATTTCCGTTTCACCGCGATTGAACAAGCCGACCGCTTTGGAGCCGTCTTCCAGATCTTTGGCCCAGATTTCAATCTTGCCGTCGGTGGCAACCCGCGCCGCCTGTTTCCCCAGCGGATCCTGGTTCACTTCCAACACTTCATCGTTGGTCAACAGATTGAGCGTGAAGTCGTCGAGTTGAGTCATGTCGCAGCCGATCAACAACGGTGAAGCCAGCAGGCACCAGAGTGAAATGTGCGTGTATTGTTCGTTGGGCGTGAGGCGCGTGGGATGCAATCGAGGACCCCAGCCGACTTTGCCGACAATCAACATGTCGGGATCGTTGAAGTGTCCCGGGACGGCGAATTTTTCTTTGCCGGCTTGATTGAAACCGATTTCGGACAGACTGCGCCAGGTATCGACGATGTCGCCGGTGGTGCGCCAACTGTTGCCGCCGACTTCCGTGCCCCATTCCCAGACGTTGCCCATCCCGTATTGGCAAAGGCTGTACATGATGTCGCGGGGAACCCGGTCCAGGGCAGCGCGCATTTCGATGTAAGGCTTTTTCATGAACGCCAATTCATAGCGGCGTTGCTCCTCGTCGGTCGGCCAGTTTTGCGTGCCCTTGGTCTTCCCATAACTGCACCAATCG
>JBQCEJ010000139.1:0-3441 GCA_051960355.1 Verrucomicrobiota bacterium
CCGCGCGTCAAGGAATTCATCAACGACTGTTTCGTGGGCGGTTCCAATTGCGCCATGCGGGTCGCCCGGGTGACGGACCTGAAGAAAAATCAGATCGGCGGCTTTCCTTTCAACGGCGGGAATCTGCTCGTTTCGCGCACCGGTTACACGGGCGAGGATGGCTTTGAAATCATCGGCAGCGATCAATCCATTCAGCAGATGTGGGATCTGCTGCTGGCGAAAGGTCAACCCTTCGGAATCAAACCCGCCGGCCTGGGCGCGCGCGATACTTTGCGCACCGAAGTCTGTTACCCGCTTTACGGCCACGAACTGGATGAGAATACCACGCCCATCGAAGCCGGCGTCGGATTCTTCGTGGCTCTGGACAAAGGCGAATTCGTCGGACGCTCCGTGTTGGCGGATCAGAAAGCCAATGGCGTGAAGAAGAAATGCATCGCCTTCAAGATGACCGATAAATCCGCGCCGCCGCGTCCGCATTATCCGATTTGGGTGAATGGCGCCAAGGTTGGTGAGGTGGTCAGCGGCACCCAGAGTCCTTCGATGAATCTGGGCATTGGCCTGGGCTACGTTCCGCCGGAGTTCGCGAAACCCGGAACCGCGATCGAGATCGAGATCCGCGGAAAACGTTCTCCGGCGGTGGTCGTGCAAAAGCCGATTTATCGGAAAGGCGCTCAGTAACGCGTTGAGTCATTGACGGGACGATCAAAAAAGCATTTTCAATTTTCACAAAAGACGTAATCTGCGGGCGAATTTTTTCAATCAAACTTATGAGCAACGTTCCTTCCGATCTGAAATACGCAAAGTCGCACGAATGGGTGCGGGTCGCCGGTGACATCGGCACGGTCGGCATCACCGATCACGCGCAGCACGAACTGACCGATGTGGTATTCGTCGAGTTGCCGGATGTGGGCCGCAAATTCAAAGCCGGCGAAGCGTGTGCCGTCGTGGAATCGGTGAAAACCGCCAGCGACATTTATTCGCCCGTGAGCGGCGAGATCATTGAGGTCAACAAGACCGTGGCGGACAATCCGGCGCTGGTGAACACCGAACCGCACAGCGGCGGCTGGTTCTACAAGATCAAGCTGGCAGACGCGGCGGAGCTGAACGCGTTGCTCACGCCGGACCAATACAAATCGCAGATCGGTGGTTGAACCCTATTGCGGTTAATAACTTTTGTCCCGCGGCGGATTGAAAATTTTCAAATCTCCGGCAGTTTATACTCGTGAAACCAAAACGGATTCGACTCTTCATCAAACCGTATTGCGGTTGGTGCCACAAAGCCGTTCGCTGGCTTGACGAAAACGAAGTTCAATACGAAACCGTGGACGTGATCGCGGACGAAGCGGCTTTCGACTAGATGATCAAGTTGTCCGACCAGGATCTGGCGCCCGTGCTCGATGTGGACGGTGAAATCCTCGCCGACTTCGGTCCGGACCAATTGCCCGGATTTTTTCAAAAACTGGAAAAGAAAAATGCCCGCACTTAGCCCGACGGAACTCAAACAGCGCCCGCGTCTGCCTGAATGGCTGCGCATCAAGCTGCCCACCTCTGACACCTATTCCCACACGCGTTCGCTGCTGGACGAGCTGAAGCTGCACACCGTCTGCGAAAGCGCCAAGTGCCCGAACCATTGGGAATGCTGGAGCAAAGGCACGGCGACCTTCATGATTGCCGGTGATCGTTGCACGCGGGCGTGTGGTTTTTGCGCGGTCTCGACCGCGAAGCCGCTTGCGCTCGAGGCGGACGAACCGGCGCGCGTGGCTGAAGCCGCCCGGCGGATGAAATTGAAACACGTGGTCATCACTGCTGTCGCACGCGATGATCTGGCGGATGGCGGCTCCGAGCACTTTCGCAAAACCATCGAAGCCGTTCGCGCTTTGAATCCGGGAATCGTCATTGAAGTGCTGACGCCTGATTTTCAGGATCACGATGATGAAATTGAAACCGTGCTCGCCGCGCGCCCGCAAATTTTCAATCACAATCTGGAAACCGTTCGACGCCTCACACCTTCCGTGCGGCATCGGGCGACCTACGATCGATCCCTCAGCGTGCTACGAAAAATCAAAGCCAGGGCGCAGTATCCGGTGCACACCAAGTCCGGGATGATGCTTGGCTTGGGCGAGCAGGAAAATGAAGTGATCGAAGCGTTGCAGGACATTCGCGCCGCCGGTTGCGATATTCTCACGCTGGGCCAATATCTTCAGCCCAGCTTGAAACATTTGCCCGTCGTGGAGTTTGTTTCGCCGGAAGTCTTCGCCAAATTCGGCGCGCTCGGTCGGGAGTTGGGCTTCATCCATGTCTCCAGCGGACCGATGGTGCGCAGTTCTTATCACGCCGACGAATTCACATCGCCGCTCCTCGGTTAGTAGCCGCGATTTTTCTTCAGCAGGAAGAACAACGCGCCGGCAACAAAGATGGCGAAGATGATGGCAACTACCGTGGCCAGCTTTTTCAAGGTGTTCGCGTGTTGAAAAGCCCGGGCAGTTCGCTGCTTCTCGGCCGCCATGAAAAGCGCCAACTCCTGTTCCCCGGAGCGGATGGACTCTTCATTTTTCAAAGAGAGCGTCAGCCATGGGCCTGTTCCGCTGATCCAGCCGGATGGCAGCTTTGCGAGTTCTTCAGCCGTGGCGGGGAGAAACCCGTTTTGTTTCCAGAACGGCGCTGATTCCTGAGTCCAAAGCCGCGCAATTCCGTGGTTCATCGCCAGCGCCTGCATTCTGGTCCAGAGCATCGGGCGCAGTGTTTCGGTTAACGCAAAATCGGAGAAAGCTTCGCTGTGAATGTTTGCGTGCCGTTCCATAATTTGAAAACCCACACCCGCGACGACCTGGTTTTCGGGATCAACGGCGACTTGGAATTCCGTGAGCTGCCGTTCCAGTTCGGGACTCGCCAGGCGCATGCTTTCCCACATCGGCCGAAGCGTGCCGAGATCATCCACCGTTGCGCGCCGGATGCGAAAATTTGAACTCATCGGTGCACGATGGTAAGTGCCGAAAAGGGAAATTCCAGCGGGAACTTCTCGCTGGCCGTTGTGCGCGAGATCGCATTTGGAACAGAAACAGCTTTCGCGTTGCCGCGTGGAACAAAGAGAAGTTATCCGATCCAGGAAGTCAGGACAGCCTCCGGTGATCGTGCTGGTCGAAGACGACGAAAACTCCCGATTTATTTTCGAAGCCGCCGTGGAGTACTGTTCGCCTCGTTTCCACATCGAATTCTTCTTCGACGTCAACTCCTGCCGGGACGCCCTGCAAGCTTCGCAGGTTGTTCCAGCCACGATACTTCTCGACTACAATCTCGGGTCCGAAACCGGCTTGACGCTGCTCCAGTGGTTGCGCGGTCCTGCAAGTCCGGCAGGCTTGCGGGATCTGGTTGTCATCATGTTTAGCGGCAATGGCGATGATCCGATCGTTGAAAGCTGTTACCTCGCGGGGGCGGATTTTT
>JBQCEJ010000140.1:0-5960 GCA_051960355.1 Verrucomicrobiota bacterium
CACCGTGCGCTTACAGCGTCCCGAGATGCGCGAACGGGCAGCAGAAAGGCCGTTCGCTGCAGCGCACTGATTGAACTGAGCCGCTGTGCGGCAGGTGGGTTGGAGGTCTGATTTCATTTCACCTGGTTTTGTCCTTTGTCAGCTTCCTCGGCAGCCTGCCGGGATGGGAATCAACTTCCCTTCTATCTCCCAGTTCCAACAGCTCGTCGAGCTCAAAGATTATCGGCCCGCCACCCGCGTAAAGGGCTGCGCCCCACGCGGCTCACGACCGCGTGAGCGAAGCTTTTACGCGGCCAGTGCGATCCCGCCTCGCTCTCCGAAAACCAGATTCGCCAGTTCTTCCCCTTCCTCCGCCAGCACAAGCATTTCAAGGCGCCCGCCATGAAGGCCGCCATGTATTCGCTGCTGGCTTTATTCCTCGACTGCGTCAAGGTCAAGGACTGGACCGTCCCGGATGCCGAGTATGCCAAGGCCAGCCAGCGGCTTTGATCATTCACGCTTAAAGTTTGGCTGGGGTGGCGTGGCGGAGAGTCTCATGCGGTTTTCCAGTTCGGCTGACCCTTTCCAGCAGAACCAGAGTGGAACAATCCCAATGACGCCAAAAGAACAGTCCACCACCCGCCACCAGAGCGGGATTCCGCGAACGGCTCCAAAAACGAACGCATACGGAATCACCAGGACGCACGCGATCAATCCAAACGAGAACAGCCAGCGGTTTCGAATCGGATCGCGCAACGCTCCCACAAACACCAGCGCGATGATGAAATGGCCAAAGGCCAGCCAGTCCGTTCCGTAAAACAGAAACGGATGGCGCGCGCTGACGTCTTGCAGCGCGGAGTGAACCTTGATCAGCCATTGCGCCCAGGCGGGAGCTGAAGCTGATGCGGCGAGCGACTCGGCATTGGAAATCTTTACCAGCCAGTTTACTTCGGTTTCGAGTGGGATGGCCGTAACGCCGCTGATCACCAGCCCGATGATGAACAACCATGTCAGGAGCTGAATCCTTTTGCGCAGCGTTTCTTCGCGAGCGATTGGCATTCAGGCCTCTTTGGATTTCAGAGTTGTCGCGAGCGGCTGACCTGGTGAAAGGTGCGTGAGCGCGTAAAGCATTACGTAAGCAATGAACAAAAACGTGGCGAACAAAACCAGAAACGCCGCCGAGCCGCGATGCAGCACCGGACTTTCAAGCCACCCATCAAGCACTCGGTAAAGTTCGCCCGGCCGGAAAACGACATCCCAACTGTTGAACCGCAGAAAGCGGCCAAGGTAAACGCCGAAGCTGCTCAAGCCCATCGCCAGCATCACAAATAGCCAGCTCGCGCTGCGTCCAAGTCTGCGCGCCACGATCGATTGCATCAGATACAACGAAAGGAATCCCAGCACCAATCCGGTGAACGCCGACAGCAGAATCAGCGTCAGGTCCACCCAGAAATGCCCGTGGAATCGCGACGATAGATGAATCAAATCCGTGCAGATGTACGGCGCGTTGGGAAAAAACAGCAGCCACGCGCCCGCCCAGCCAAAGACTCGCCACGAACGCTGCCGATCCGAATTGAACTCCGCGGCGGCCAGCAACGCAAAGAGCAGTGGCAGCCAGGCAAGGAACAGATTCCAGATCAGGAACGCGTGGCGCAGATTGTCCGTCCAAACGATTCGCACCAGCACCAGCGCCACCGTCACGGCGGATCCAAACGCCAGCGCGCACACCGGTGCCAGCGTTTCTCGTTTTAGAAGAAGTTTAAACATAATTTCATTCGACGATCGTTCGCATCCAGGTTGCACAAACTGATCACGCGAGGCGCTTGGCGGAAACCAGCGATCCGGGCAATTGCGGCAGCCACTGAACTTTCCGATCCAGCCGCCCCAGAAAACGCGAGAGTTCCAGTTGCACTTCGCGATAGAACTCCGCCGTCGTCGCGCCAAGCGGTTTGAGACACTTGCCGTGATTGACCCAAAGCATCGTCGCGGCGGCGTAGCCCAAAAGGCGAAATCGGTTGCGCCAAAAGATTCCAAACCCATGACCGCTGGCCTCGGCCTCGCCGCTCAAGCGATCGCGATGGAACGCCACATGCCCGGCTTCATCCCGCAAGATCAGCGCGCACACATCGTGAATCGCCGTGTCGCGGGCGTGACGGCGCAACAACCGATAGTACGCCGTGCTGACAATTTCCGTGAGCAGCAGAATCGTCAGTTCAAAGCGCACGCCGAAGACGCGCCTTGAAAAGCAAAACGCGGAAAAGCTCCAGTGCGATTCAATGCGTTTTCCGCCGAACCGTTGGACGAGTCCGCCGAGCAGCCGAGAATGTTCCCGTTCTTCGGCAAACCAAAGGTCGACGACAGTTTTCATTTGCTCGGATTGCGTTCGAAAATTCTGCGCATCATACGCGATCAGCGAGGCCGGGCCCCCGCCGTCGCCGAGTTGAAACTGCACGATTGAGGGAAGCAGCCGCTGAATTTGGGCGCGCGATAATTCCATTGGCGCAGACCAATCCGGCTCCAGGCGATGGTGACGGTTGCGTTCGAAATGCAGGATCCATTTGGCGAGGTTCATGACTGTTCCTTTCATCGGTTGCTTGGGCTCAAAAGCGCGAGCGGTTTTCGCTCCGACAACTTCAGCAAGGCGCTTTCCACTGAATCGACAATCGCGTCCGGTGTGGATGTGCCCGCGGTGAGTCCGACAGTTTCAATTCCGAAAAACCATTCCGGCTTCAGGTCCACAGCGGTTTGGACATGGTACACGCGCGTGCAGAATTGGCTGCAGGTCCTGACCAGTTCGTGCGTGTTGTTGCTGTTTCGGCCGCCGATCACAATCACAACCTCGCATTGTTGCGCCAGTTCGATGGCGGCATTCTGCCGCTGTTTCGTGGGCTGGCAAACAGTATCCACAAAGCGAACGTCCGAATCGGGAAACCGCTCGCACAGCAATCGCACCAGATGCCGCACTTTCTCGATCGGCTGCGTCGTTTGCGCCGCAATTCCAAAGCGCGATCGCGGCTGAAGCTCCTGCACGTCGGCCTCGCTCAATACCACATCGAACGCGTCCAGGTCTTCAGTCATGCCGCGCACTTCGACGTGATCGCGCCGGCCGATGATCACCGGGTGAAAGCCTTCCTGAACGAGTTTGCGAACGGCGCGATGCGCCAGATGGACGAGCGGGCAGGTGGCTTCGAGCACCTGCAAGCCGAGCGCGCGAGTGCGATTCAAGGCGCGCTCGGAAGCGCCATGGGCCGTCACCATCACGGTTGGCGTGGTGACGTGTTCGGCGCGTTGCTCGATCGTGATTCCCTGGGCCCGGAGTGTTGCCAAAACTGTTTCGTTGTGAACCAGATCACCGAGCACGGTGAGCGGCCCCGCTTCTGCCTGCTTCGATGCCAACTCAATGGCGTCGCGGACGCCGAAACACATGCCGAGATGCTCTGCTCGAAATATTTTCATAGGACGCTCACACTATTTTCACTTTGTATTACAAAGTTAAAGACCAAAGCGATTTGCATTCTGTTCAAAGTAAATTTATTTACCCTTGGTTTGCTGGACAATTTGCTCGAGCAGATTGACGTATTCGGTGAAGGCCTTGCGCCCGGCGGCGGTCATCGAGCAGGTCGTGAGCGGACGGTTATTCTGGTAGGATTTCGCCACCGCCACGTAGCCCGCTTCCTGCAAGGTCCGAATATGCGTGGTGAGATTGCCGTCGGTCATCGCGAGAGCTTCGCGCAATTCGGTGAAGGAAACTTCCGGTGAGGCAGCCAGCATGGACATGATGCCCAGCCGTCCTTTCTCGTGGATCACGCGATCAATCTGGAGAAACGGTTCCGCGTTCACGCTGCATTCTTTCTTTCGGTGGCGGACAAATACGTTCCATACGCCAGATGCAGAACCCCGAAAAAGAATCCCATCAACACATGACCCGTCTGCTGCGGTCGATCCGTGTGAAATCCAATCAGCACCCAAAACAGCAGAACCGCGCAACCGCCTAAAACAAAGAGCCAACCGAAGAGCCGCAGCCCGCGCGGCGTGAAAAATCCGGCGGCATGAACCGCACAACCGTAAAGAATGATCCAAGCCAGTGGGAGCCAGGTCAGATCAGTGGCGGCATCCGCGGCCAAGCCCGATTCAGTCGTTTGAGTTTTAGCCTCCACCGCCAGAATGACCATTCCCAGAACGAAGCCCACCAACAAGGCCGGCAACAGCGCGTGTACGACCCGGCGTGTCGGCAGCGTCAGGAAATCTTCCCTCTGCTTCACCGCCTGCTGACGCACCAAAAGAAAAGCGCTGACGGCGGTCAAGATTCCGACGCTCAGCCAATACGCGGTGAAAATCATCGGCGTTTCGAAATGCAGGAACCATCCGGCGAATGCCGCCAGAATTCCCAGAATGCCCGCCAGAGTCATGACCGGGGCCAGCGCGCGTCGATACAACGCCGAGCGTTCCATCAATGTGCGAATGACCTCCAGATGTTCGGCAGCGCGATTTGGTTCCATACGTTCACTTTGCATTGCAAAGCGAACGGTCGCAAGCGAGATTTCAGGCCAGTGGAATGGAACTGTGTTCCGCGGAGCCCAGAAAGGTTTCACTCCTCTACCGCGCGGATGATTGCGCCGTCGCGTGCCTTTGGTTCCTTCAGGACAGAGGCGCGCCCAAGGAGCCGGTCAACTTCCGCAAAAGTTCTACAAAATGTTTTTAAATCTAAATAAATTTGTCCTCAGACCCCGCCTCCATTCGTCGATTGTATGAAACGGTGATAAAAAATATTGGGAATGAGCAAACTTTGAAGACAAAGCCAATCGAGCGGAGCCGCAGGACGCTTTTGAGAAAATCGATTTAATCAACTCAAAGCAACTCAACTCAAGAACAGCAAAATCACAAAGGAAAGTTAACTCGTATGACAAAATCGTCCTGGGCGGCTTGGCCGTGGTCGTCGTCATGTTTCTGCTCTTGGTCGCCACGCGACCGGCAGACTTCCGAGTCGAGCGGAGCGCCACACTGAGCGCCTCGCCGTCTGACCTGTTCGAGCAGGTGAACGACCATCACAAGTTCGTGGCTTGGAACCCGTTCATGAAGCTTGATCCGCACGTGAAATATAACTTTGCCGGGCCGGACAAGGGTGTCGGAGCTGTTTGCAGCTGGGACGGTAACAGCGACATCGGGGCTGGAAGCTCAACCATCGTGGAAAGCAAACCCGGCGAACTGGTCCGCTGCCGCATGGACTGGAAACGGCCGATGGAAGGAACCGCAACCGTGGACTTCACTTTCAAACCGGAAGGCGACAAAACCGTGGTCACCTGGGCCATGTACGGCAAGAACGGCTTTATGGGCAAGGCGGTGAGCTTGTTCATGGACTGCGACAAGATGTGCGGACCGCAGTTTGAGCAAGGGTAGGCGGATCTGGGGCGTGTGGCGGGAACAAGTCGCACGACAGGGAAGTGATGGGGTCCTATTACTTCGTAATTTGATTCATGTCGCCCTCGCGCGCAATGGAAGCGCCTGCGAACCCAGATAGCTGCTCGGCAATTGGCCTTTTCAGCCCGTTGCCGCTTAAACTGTGAAAATCATCTAACCTGCGGTTGCGGTGTGGCGAAAGCTGAAGTCCGGTAAAACTTCGCTGGGGGGGCGGAAAAATGGAGCCAATGGTCGGGATTGAACCGACGACCTACGGTTTACGAAACCGTTGCTCTACCACTGAGCTACATTGGCGACCATTTACGCGTTTTGTTGCATCTCTTAGGCTGGCCCGCGCCGGAGGACTTCGCTCCACGCTTTGAGACAGAACTGGCGCAAGTCGATCCCAAGGACAACAACATCAACGTTCCAACAGCTAACCTGACGTTACCACATTTCGTCAAGGCGAACATTCCCAACCTGATCAAACCGGGTGCATCCACACTGCCCCCGGAGCGCGGCCTTTAGGTCGCTTCAATGTGCATTCTGATTGTGTGAAATCATTGCCCTGCGGGTTTGCGCAC
>JBQCEJ010000141.1:0-3483 GCA_051960355.1 Verrucomicrobiota bacterium
TAAAACAGCACCTGGTTGCCGTTTTTGCCGCCGAAGCAATAACCGTCTTTGATTCCATTGGGAACATTGCTAAACCCCGAAAATTCCTGGGAACCCAACTACCTGACGGTCCAACTTGAAACCGAAACGCCCGCAACGACACCGGTCGAAGCAAGGGCGGAATTGAGCGAGGAGAGCTTGTCAAAGGTCCAGGTCGCCAACGAGGTGGCCTGACCTTGAACCGTGGTGAGGAGCAATGTGAGGAAGGCAAGCCGCTGGCAGCAGCACGCGCCCCTCAACAGCCGGTTGATTTTCTTTGGCATGTTGGCACGACGGGTTGGAAAGCAGACAAACACGATTCGTCAGCAATGAATTTGGTTCTGATGTGAACCGAAAGCTAACTCAGGCGCTCCCGGACAACTGTCCCCCAAACGGGTGATTTTGCCAATCATCAGAACCGCAGTTGGATGAACCACAACCGTTCGCCAAATACTCCCGCTTGTCCGCGAACAGTTTTGGCTGGGTCGCCACTCGCGCCGCGCCGGGGCTCATTGACGGGATCCGTCAGCATTCGAAAGGACTTCATAAACGGGCGAATCGATTTCATCCGAGCCCGGCTTACGGCGGATTCGAAGTCGGGGGCACGTAACCGCGGGACCAGTATTGCTGCCAAAGATCCTGCAGCTTGAGCGTGGCGGCGTGGCCATCCGCGTAGCCCGCCTGAATCGCTCCCGGCAACGGCGATCCAGGCGCTCGCCGACGCGGTGCCTGGCTTGGGAGCATTGAGCCGTGGCGGGCGATGGCAAAACGCCCCATGGCTCCGGACGAACCATTGTAAAGATCCGTGGGGCCGGCCGAATCGGCGCGTGGCCAGGTGTCCACCCAGAGCCCATCCATAAACACAGGCGTCTCGCCCGGCTTCTCCACTTGCGTGTCTTTGTGAAACTCCATGCTGGGATTCACCCCCTGGCCCACGTTGCTGTAGAAAAATCCATTCAACGTGTAACTTCCGTAGTAATTCGTTCCTTGATTGGTCCATCGCCACGGGTATTCCGCCGTGCCCGGCCAGTTCACCGGCACGGCGGTGTTTTTCTTTTGCCAGGTGCTGTCGTCCACATTCTCGGTTTTGGGGCAGATGCGCACCGCCGTCGACTTGCCTTGATAGTCAATGAGCTTGTTAATCCACAGGCTGTAAATTTGATTACCCGCCCCGTCATAGTAAGGCATGGTGCCGCCGTTATCCTGGAAATACATGATGTGAGCCAGAAGCAATTGCTTCTGGTTGTTGATGCAGGAAATGTCCTTGGCCTTGCCTTTGGCCTTGGACAACGCCGGCAGCAGCATGGCCGCCAGAATGGCAATGATCGCAATCACCACCAGCAGTTCAATCAAGGTGAAGCCGCGTTTTCGCTGGATTACTATTTTCATTTTTACCAATGCGGGCCGGGCATCCGCCACCGGCCCGCCAAGGAATCGTTCGTTACGTTCTACCTTTTGAATCAAGGATGACGCAGCCGGTAATACACCTGCGGCAGCGACGGATTCACAGGCAGATTCAGGTTGGTAACAGTCTGTGAACCGGGCACGTCAAACCAGGCTCCGGGATTGGCCAGGCTCACGCTGTTGGACTGCGCATACCAGCCCAGATGATCCGCCGGCCAGGACAGCGCCAGATTGCCGGCACTGACCTGAAACGTGATGTTGGTCGGCGTGCCGCTGGTCACCGGCGTGCCCGTGACGCTGACACTCAACAAGCCGCTGCCCGTGAGCGCGGCATTTTCATTCGCCGCGCCGGAACCGGTGGCACCCCACGTGCCGGCTGCACACGGGCTGCCGTTGACGAAGAGCGTGTGAATGGTTTGGGTGCCGCTGAAGTTCAAGTTCGCCGAACTGGTGGCGCCTTCGAGATGGAGGCTCGCGCTGCTGTCCATGGCAGCCGCGTCATCCAGCTCCAACTGCGCCCCATCGGCCACGGTGACATCGCCAGCGCCCAAGCTGCCCACCGCCTGGGCCTGTAATAAACCGCCGTTCACCCAAGTGCCCCCGGCATAATCGTTGCCCGCATGAGCCAACACCAGCATGCCCGGCCCAACCCCATTGGTGAATCCCAGGTAGCTGGGCTGGCCTGCCACCAAACCGTTTTTCACCAAGCCGCCGGGACCAGTCACCAGCCCATTGAGCGTGATCAACTGATTGGAATAACTGCCGCCAATATCCGAGGTCGCATTGAGCGTCACCGTGCCTTCCACTGTGAAGTCCGACGCGCTCGTGCCGGAGCTGGCCATGAGAGCGGACTGAGTCTGCCCTTCGACTGCGGCTCCCATTCCGGTCAGGGTGAAACTATTCGGCAGATCGCCGCCCTTCCAGAACGACAGGTAACAGCCATTGGAAACGACCACGTTCATATTGCCGATGCCGTAACCGCTGGCGACGTTGTTGAACACTCGACCCTGCGCAACGATTAGAGTGCCGTTCATGCCCAGGTTGTTGCCCGAGAGCCAAAGCGAGCCAGTGCCAGTTTTCAAAAGGCCCAAGCTGCTGCTGATCGGACATGAAAGCGTGCAGGCGCTGTTGTAGTCCTTCAACGGCCAGCAGATGATTTCAGGCGCGTTCGCGTCATTGTCCAGCGTGAGAATCTGGCTGCCGCCGACGTTCCAGTTGTTGCTGCCATAATTGCCTGCCTGGCCAAACACCAGTTTGCCAATCGTCTTGGCTGTGTCCACCGTGACGGTGCGCGCCGACGTCAGATGATTCGTAAAATAAGCCGTGTTGCCCACGCCCGCCGGAATGGTGTTGGACCGCCAGTTCAAGGGATTATCCCAAGTGCCGCCCGCGTCAACCATCCAGGCGCCACTACCCGCGCCGAGCGTGCCGCTGCTGGTGACATTGAGCAGGCCACTGCCTGTGAAGAACGAACTCTCATTGGCCGCGCCGGAGCCGATCGCGCCCCAAGTGCCAGCGGCGACGTAACCGCCGTTCAGGTAAAGCTGCTTGATCGTCTGCGTTCCGGAAAAGTTAAGGGTCACTGACGGCGCCAGGCCCACCAGATAGAGACTCGCGACGCTATTGATCGTTGCCGCGTCATCCAATTCCAGCATGGCGCTGTTCTGCACAATCACGTTGCCCGTGCCCAGGCTGCCCGCGGCTTGCGCTTTCAACAACCCGTTCGTCACCGTGGTGCCGCCACTGAACGTATTGGCCGCCGTCAGCACGACGGGAGCCCCGGCATTGGCACTGGCGACCAGCAACCCACCGGAACCGTCGATAACACCGTTCAACGTCAGTGTTCCACCTCCCGTCCCGACGTCCGACAACGCGTTCAACGTCATCTTGCCGTTGAGCACTGTTGTGGAGGGAGTGAACAGCGCATTCCTGGGCTGGCCTTCGACATTGCCGCCAAAGCCGTTCAGCGTGAGATCATTATAGAAGGTGCCGCCACCGAAGAAACTGATGTAGCAATTATTGGAAACCACGACCGGCCCGGTGCCGAGATTGGTGGCTCCC
>JBQCEJ010000142.1:0-12514 GCA_051960355.1 Verrucomicrobiota bacterium
AAATGTCCCCCATTTCGGAGGCGCTCAAGCCCAGCACGTCTTTCAAGATCGCGTAGGCTTCGCAAATCAACTGCATATCGCCGTACTCGATGCCGTTGTGGACCATTTTGACGTAATGACCGGCGCCGCCTTCGCCCACCCAATCGCAACACGGCGTGCCATCGGCCACTTTGGCCGCGATGCCTTGGAAAATCGGTTTCACGTGCGGCCAGGCTGCCGGCGATCCGCCGGGCATGATGCTGGGGCCGTTGCGTGCGCCTTCTTCGCCGCCGCTGACGCCGGTGCCGATGTAGAGCAGGCCTTTGCTCTCGACGTATTTGACACGACGCGCGGTGTCGTCGAAGAGCGAATTGCCGCCGTCGATGATGATGTCGCCGGGTTCGAGATACGGCAGGAGTTGTTCGATGAATTCGTCCACCGGTTTGCCGGCCTTGACCATCAGCATGACGCGGCGCGGGCGTTTGAGCAATTTGACCATTTCTTCGATCGAATGGGCGCCAATGATATTGGTGCCTTTGGCTTCGTTGGCGAGGAAATGGTCCACCTTGTCGACCGTTCGGTTAAACGCCACCACCGTGAAGCCGTGGTCGTTCATGTTCAAAATCAAATTCTGGCCCATGACGGCCAGCCCAATTACAGCAATATCAGCTTTCGGTTCCATAATTCGCTTTCTGTTTAAAGGTGAGCAATGGCCCACCGGCGGCGTACGATACAAAACGCCCCCATTCCCGCGAGAATAATTTGTCTGATTAAATTGCAAACTCCTCCTGACCCTGTGCACCCACCCGGGAAAACCCGGCGCAACAGCATCTCCTGCTTTTGACTGAAGAGGCGGCCTGGGATGAGTCTGGAAAAGAATCCCAAAATCAAGGGTTGCAAGGCGCCATTTTCAGAGTAAAACCTTTCAAAGATAAGTGTTTTTACGGGCTTTGAAGTGCGCCCGGCGGCACAACGCCAATTTTCGGTTCCTCACCAATTAGTTGTGCTTTGCTGGAAATTTTGTCCATATATTGTGGTTTTTGCCCTTTACTAAGCCGGTCAACTTTGTTTTCGTAACAGCCATGTATCTCAAAAACTTAACCGTTTTAGGATTCAAGTCCTTCGCGGACAAGACTTCGCTGAATTTTGAGCCTGGAGTGACGGGTGTCGTGGGCCCCAATGGGTGTGGTAAGTCCAACGTCTCCGACGCTATCCGTTGGGTACTGGGCGAGCAATCGGCCAAGGCTTTGCGCGGTGGCGAAATGGCCGACGTCATCTTCAACGGCACCGACGGTCGCAAGCCGCTGGGAATGGCGGAAGTTTCGATGACTTTGGGCGACGTGGACGAAGAACATCTGCGCGCGGCGGGAGTCGAGGTTTCCTACACGGAAGTGACTGTCACGCGTCGCATTTTCCGTGACGGCGGCAGTGAATATTTCATCAACAAAGTTCCGTGCCGGCTGAAAGACATTCAGCAACTGTTCATGGGCACGGGCATGGGCAAATCCAGCTACAGCATTCTGGCGCAGGGCCACATCACGCAGATTCTCTCCAGCAAGCCCGAAGATCGCCGTTTAATCTTCGAAGAAGCTGCCGGCATCACGAAGTTCAAAGCCCAGAAAAAAGAATCCCTCCGCAAGCTGGAATACACCGAGCAGAACCTCCTGCGCATTGAAGATTTGATCAAGGAAGTGAAACGTCAGATTGGTTCACTCCAACGTCAGGCCGGCAAAGCGCGCCGTTACAAGCAACTTTCCCAGGAACTCCAGCATCTCGACACTCAACTCGCGCGGCATCAGTTCGATCAGTTCCAGTCTGAAATCAAGGCCCGCGAGGAAGCCGCCGAAAGCCTGCGCGAGGAAATCGAAACCGGCTCGGCCACCGTCCTCCGTTGCGAAGACGAGATTGCCCAACTGCGCGAGCGTCTCTCCGAATTGGAACACGAGATCGGCACCTTGCAACAGCGCGGATTGGAGCTGAAAAGCGAAATCGACCGGCACGAAAGCCGGATTCAATTCAATGAAGAGCGTCTGAGCGAATTGGCTTCGCAAAATTCCAAAGCGATCGCGGAAATTACTCAAGCCGAGGAACGCCGCCAGAATGCCGACAATGAACTCGTCTCCATCAGCGAACGTCTGAACGTCAGCGAAGCCGCGCTGGGGCATCATCGCGAGTCGTTGCAGTCCAAACACGAAGCCTTGCGGCAGGTGGAAAACGACCTGCGCCAGCGTCAGGAAGATCTGCGCAAAGCACAGGCGGAAGCCTTCGCCGCCGCGCAGGATCTGTCGCGCGTGCGCAACGAGATGAACTCACTCGATCTGCAAAAGCAGGGGAATGTTGTTCGCCTGGAAAAACTTTCAGCCGAGAAAATTCAACTCGAGGAAGAGCGGAATCGTTTGGAAATCCGATTGGCGGAATTTGCCGTCAATGTGGAATCCGAAAAGCTGAACGTGCAGACGACTCGTGGAACGGTGGAAGAGCGGCAGAAACGATTGCGCGAAATTCAGGAGGAACTCAGTCACGCGTCGCAGGATCAGGACAAACACCTGCAGGTTCAGGCGGAGAAGCGTTCCCGGCTCAGCGTTTTGGAGCAACTCGAAGGCTCCCACGAAGGCTTCAGCGCCGGTGCGCTCGCAGCCTTGCGTCGCTCCAACTCCGTCGTGGGTTCGCTCGTGGATCACATCCGCGTTCCCGACGATTACGTCGTGGCGATTGAAAATGCGTTGGGACATCATCTGCAATTGGTTTTGACCGAGCAGCCAGAGTCCGCGCAACAGATTCTCGCCGAACTCAACACCAGCAAAGCCGGCCGCGCGAGTGTCGCTGCCTTGGCGGTTCAAACGCCGGAAACTCAGCTCGCTTTTTTCAGCGATGTCGTTCCTGGAATTGACGCGCAGGCGTTGCAAGGCCAGCTCGAAAAGGGTGAAGTTGTTCACGCCTTGAGCGTCGTTCCAATCGAGCCGTCCGCGGAAAAACTCGTCAAAAGCCTGCTCGGACGGACGTTCATTGCTTCCGATCTTTCCTCCGCGACCAAGCAGCTGCAGAACGGACACGCCGGTTGCGATTTTGTAACCTTGTCCGGCGATTTGCTCAGCCGACACGGAATTTACACCGGCGGTTATCTGAACGGCGGCGGGAACAGCAAAGCGCCGTCGTCCATTCTAGGCCGCAAAAACCAGATCGTGGAACTGCAGGCGATTCTGGCCGAGATTCAGGAAAAGGTCGCCGAAGTGAGCCGACGCAAAGGCGCGTTGCAAAGCGAACAGACGGAACTTCAAGCCAGCTTGCAGGAAGCGCAGACCGAGTTGCGTCATCAGGAAGTTGCCATCGCCACGCGTCAGGGAGAATTTACGGCGCTGGAAAATTCCCGCCGCCTGTTGCATCAAAAAATCGACACGGTGGTTTTTGAAATCCAGAGCCTGGCGGAACAGGAACGCGAAGGTCTCGAAAAGCGCTCGGCACTCGCAGCGCGGGCCGAAGAATTCGAAGGGCGCGAACGTTCCCGTCAGGAGCAGGTGGTGGCGTTGACCAGTCAGCTCGAGGAGTTGCGCCAGCAACGCGACCTGGCCAACACGGACTTGACCGAAAGCAAAGTTGCGCTTGCCGGCGAAGAACAACTCTTTGCTTCGTTCCGTCAGCAACGGCAATCGCTGGAGCAGCGCATTCGTGAATTGGCGCAGGTCGTGGAGCAGCGCCGTTCGGAATGTTCGTCGTTCATCGGTCGCAAAGAACAGGCCGAATCGGAAATTCAGGATTCGCGCGGCAAGATTGAACGTTTGCAGCACGATCGCGAATTGGTCAATGCGCAGGGAACGGAAGTGTTCTCGCAGAAGCAGGCGCAGGAATCGGATGTAACCAGCCGCGAGGAAACCTTGCGCGAACAGCGCCGCCGCCTTTCAGAGATTCAACAGCAACGTGGCAATCTGGAAGTCGAACTTGCGCAGAAAAACATGTCGGTTCAAAACTTGCGCGAACGCATTCAGCAGAAATATCACGTCAATCTGGACGACCTGCGCAGCGAATGCATCACGATCACCTACGCTGAGGAAGGCCCGGCGCGGGTCGAAACCTTAACTCCCGAGCAAATGGCGGCGGCTGGAGCGGCGACCGATTGGGACGCGGTGGTGCAACAGGTCGAAGCTTTGCAGAAGCGCCTGGATGAAATGGGGCCGGTTAACCTGGTCGCGATCGAAGAGTACGAAGAAACCGAGCAGCGCTTCCAGTTTCTCAGCAAGCAATACGAAGATCTGGTTCAGGCGAAGGAACAATTGCTGGAAGTCATCAATCGCATCAATACCCAGACGCGCGACATGTTCAAACAGACCTTTGAGCAGATTCGCGATAATTTCCGAACCATGTTCACGGAAGTGTTCGGCGGCGGAAAAGCGGATCTGATCATGGTCGACGAAAACGACGTGCTCGAAAGCGGAATTGATATTGTCGCCAAACCTCCGGGCAAACAGTTGCAGACGATTTCGCTCCTTTCCGGCGGTGAGCAGACCATGACGGCCGTGTCCTTGCTGTTTTCAATTTATCAGGTCAAACCCAGCCCGTTCTGCGTCCTCGATGAGTTGGATGCGCCATTGGATGAATCGAACATCAACCGTTTCATCCGCGTGCTGCAACGATTCCTGAACCATTCGCAGTTTATCATTATCACGCACAACAAACGCACCATTGGCATGGCCGACGTGCTCTATGGCGTGACGATGGAAGAACACGGCGTGAGCAAGATCGTCAGCGTGAAGTTTCACAAATCTCAAGCGCCGGAAGCTCCCACCGAATCGCAAGGCAAACCGCTTGTGCCGCTTCCGCCCGCGCCAAAAGCTGAGCCCGAGACAGTGGTCGCGGAATAGATATTACCTCAGTGCAGAGTTCGAAATGGTCGTAAGCTGAGCAGCTGAAACGGCGCATTCTGTCAGCCTTGATGCCATTAAGATGTAGTAAAAGAACAGTGCCCAGACTGCTGGGCACGGGAGGAACTGCGAAAATTGCAGCGTAAAGCCGAACGCGAGTGGCTTACTTTTTCCGGCTGAAACCGCCTCGCTTGGCCACGCCCATCAGGAGTAAACCAAGCGGCACGAGTGTCAGAGCGGTTGGTTCGGGAACCGGCGTGACATAAATATTTTTGTCGATGCTGATGATCAACGTTCCGCCAGCAGCAATGACTTTGTCCCATTGAAACGCCCAGGTGGCGTCTCCAACCACGGGACCGGCAGCATCGCTTAGAGTGGTCGGCGTGCCGTCATTGAGTTTCGTCAGCGTTGCCGGGAACACACCGGCTTCTCCGTGATTGGCGCCTGGACTGACAACCGTATCGGAAAACCGGACGTTGTCCTTGATTTGCAGAGCTTCGTTGAACAGACCCTGAAGGTTCTGCCCCAATTGAACGGAGTCTCCGGCACCTGCGCCTCCGAGATCAAAATCTGTGTATTGGAAAAAATGAAAATCCAAAGGCGCACTGGTCAGGTTCTTGATTTTGACCTGTTCGCCCATGTCGGAACTGCCGCTCCCGGCACTGCCGCCCAAAAGGGAGTAGGTGGTTTCGATGCTGAATTGGCCGTTGGAGTATTTGACGTTAAGGGTGCTGGCGCTGGATTGCGTTTCGCTGACGATCGGCGGGGTGTTGATCGGGGCTTCTCCGCCGACCCTGCCTGCCCGATACCAAAACCACTGCACGAACATCTGTTGTTGGCCATCGACAGTCCAGTTATTCATTCCCTGGTCTGTGCTTGTATTCACCGCGACAGACGAGTTTTCATCCGTCAGGTTGAATGTGGCCCCGTGAGTTGAGGCGGGGGCGAGTTGAAGAAAAAACGGTAAGACTGCCAGCCATACCGGGCGGCTTACCCCTTTGAAAGACTTAACCGGATTTTTCATGAATAGTTGGTTCCCTGATCCTGTTGAACTCCTTAGGTTGTAACTCTCTGTTCCGATATCGTCAAAAGAATTTCGCCGCGTCAGTCGCCGGATAATACGTAGACAAACGCAAACCTCAGCACCCGGCTTCACTCTTGCCCTGTCGAGACTCGCACCTATAATACGCCGCGTGCTCGACATAAGAATTATTCGCGAGAAACCGGATTTTATCCGGCAACGACTAGCCAGTCGTGGGGCAGGGGAGGAAGCCCTGGTGGAGACGATTTTACAAGCGGACGAACAACGTCGAAAACTGCTCTCTGAGTTGGAAAACTTGAAAGCACAGCGAAACCGCGTTTCCAAGGAAATCGGCGCGCTCATGGGCCAGAAGAAGGTCGAGGAAGCCGAGGCCAAGAAAAAGGAAACGCGTGAATTGGGCGATCGTATAGGCGGTCTGGATCAGCAAGTCGCGTCAGTCGAGGCGTCGCTCACGTCGCTCATGTTGCAAGTGCCGAACCTGCCGCACGAATCAGTGGCGCTCGGCAAGAGCGCGCAAGACAACCCCGTCATTCGCGTCGTTGGCGAAAAGCTTCAATATGCCTTCAAGCCCAAAACGCATGTTGAATTGTGCGAGAGCTTGAAGCTGGTCGATTTCGCCCGAGCGGCCAAGCTGTCGGGTAGTGGATTTCTTCTCTACACAAACTGGGGTGCCAAACTCGAACGCGCTTTGATCCAGTTCCTCCTGGACCTTCACACCGGCAAGCACGGCTACACGGAAGTCTCTCCGCCGTACATGGTCGGGCCTCAATGTCTGGAAGGTGTCGGTCAGTTCCCAAAGTTCCGCGACCAGTATTATGGTGTGGCCGAAGGCAACAGCGCGGAAGAACTGGGCAAGCTGTATTTGATTCCAACCGCTGAAACGCCGGTTGCCAATATTCATCGCGAAGAAATTCTCAAGGAAAACCAACTGCCAATTCATTACTGCGCTTACACGCCATGTTTTCGCGGTGAAGCGGGAGCGGCTGGCGTCGGCACCCGCGGGATGATCCGCGTGCATCAGTTCGACAAGGTGGAATTGATCAAAATCGTTCAACCGGAACACGGTTACGGCGAGCAGGAAAAAATGCTGGCGGATGCAGAACGCGTTCTCCAGTTGCTGGGATTGCACTACCAAGTGATTATGCTGTGCACGGGTGACATGGGATTCGCGAGCGCCAAAACGTATGACATTGAAGTCTGGGCGCCAGGGCAGGGCAGTTATCTCGAGGTTTCCAGCGTTTCCAACTGCGAAGATTTTCAGGCGCGCCGAATGAATATGCGCTTCAAGACCGATTCAGGAGAAAACAAGTTTCCCCACATTCTGAATGGCAGCGGCACCGCTCTAGCCCGGCTCTTTGTTGCACTCATAGAGACACATCAACAGGCCGATGGAAGCGTGCTGATCCCCGAACCGTTGCAACCCTACTTGCGAACGGATCGAATTTCCGCGTGACGCAATGCGGTTGCTGAGAATCCGTGTGATCTGCCATTTGCCGCTTAAAAATCATTCATGAAGATCCTGCTCGCGAGCAGTGAAGTCCATCCCTACTCCAAAACCGGCGGACTGGCCGACATGGTTGGAGCGCTGGCAAAACAATTGGCGCGTGACGGGCATCAAGTTGGCCTAGTAACGCCTCTCTACGCAGGCATTCGCGAACGCTTCCCAGAAATTGCCCGGTTCAACTGGCCGTTGAACCAGCCGTTGGGAACGCACTACGCGACCGGAGAAATCTGGACGCTTGAACCGCTCCCAGGCTTGACCATCTATTTTGTGGATCAGCCGGGATTTTACGAACGCCCTTCACTGTATCAATACAGCGGCACCGATTATCCTGACAACGCGGAACGTTTTCTCTTCCTGTCCAAAGCAGTCGTTCAACTGGCCCGCCATTTGCCGTGGCAACCCGAATTGGTTCATGTTCACGACTGGCAGGTCGGTATGGTTCCGCTCTTGATCCAGCACGAAAAAACAGTTGCAGGGTGGGGGAATGCACCTCGGACCTGCCTGACCATTCACAACCTGGCGTATCAAGGATTGTTTCCGCCTTCGAAATACGTGCTCACAAATCTGCCTGGAAAATATTTCCAACCCGATGGCGTGGAATTTTACGGGCAGCTGAATTGCCTCAAAGCCGGCATTGCCTACGCCGACCTGATCACCACCGTCAGTCCGCGTTACGCCCGGGAAATCACCACACGCGAATTTGGCTGTGGCCTGGAAGGATTGTTGCAGCGCCGGCAAAACAGCTTGGTTGGAATTCTCAACGGCGTGGACTATGACGAATGGAACACCGTCAACAATCCCTTCCTCAAGCACCCCTACTCGGCCGCAAATTTCAACGGCAAAACACTCGACAAACTTGCGCTCCAAACGGAACTCGGGTTGCCAGTCAGTGAAACCATTCCGTTGTTCGGCAGCGTGAACCGGCTAGTGGAACAAAAAGGCGTGGATATCCAACTCGGCGCACTCGAAGAAATGCTGGGGACCGACATGCAGTTTGTGCTCCTGGGCAGTGGTCATCCGAGCTTCGAAAAAGGCTATCTGGACCTGGCCCGGCGATATCCCCAAAAAGTGGCCGTCCGCATCGGCTACAACCATGCGTTGTCCCACCAGATCGAGGCCGGCTCAGATTTTTTTCTCCTGCCATCGCGCTTTGAACCGTGCGGCTTGAACCAGATGTATAGCCTGCGCTACGCGACGATCCCGATCGTTCGAGCTACCGGTGGACTCGACGACAGCGTCGTTGACGTCACGGAAGATCCGGAACGCGCCGATGGGATCAAATTTTCAGAATACTCCAGCCGAGCATTGGCGAAAAGCATTCGAAAAGCGCTGGCGCTGTATGCCGAACCGGAATTGCTGATGCATTACCGGCTGAACGGAATGGAAGCGAACTTTTCCTGGGAGCAAACCGCACAAAAATACTTGGGACTTTACCAGAGCTGAAACGAGTTCAGCTGAGTTTATCGCGCCTCAATTAAACATAACAAACATTGTGCAATGTTATTTTTATCCCCAAGTTGAACCTTCAGGTGCGGTTGATCACCATCCAAAGCGTTTCGTGATCGGCCAATATACGAAGAATGATTTTCCGATCACCTTGGACTTGGGAAAATCTCCCCAATACCGCGAGTCCGAGCTGTTCATCGTGTTGTCGCCCATCACAAAATACGAATTCGTGGCGACGGTAAATTCTTCGCCGGGTCGCAGCGCCCGAAGCATCGCGTGGCCGTAATAGTGATTTTCCTGATACATCAGAACATTCGTATTTCGGCTCGCTTCAGAAAACGAATAGAGATTTTCAAAACGCGGGGTTGAGGCTGACAGCGGTTCACCGTTGACCACCAAATGCCCCACAGGCACGGGCACTCCAGGCGGCGCGATCGGCGCACCGAGCACATCATAGTCCTTTTGCAGTGAAAGCGTTTCGCCGCCGAGACCCACGAGGCGTTTAATGTAAAACGTATCGCCTTGGCCGGGCATCAATTCTTCCAAAGCGGTAATCCCGTGCGTTTCAAAAACAATAATTTCGCCCCTTTGCGGCACTCGAAAATTGTATCCAACGCGATCGACGAACAGATGATCGCCGGCATTGACCTGGAGCTTGATGATGTCCTGGCCTTTCTTGAAAAATTGGCCCGCTTGAATGTTGGCCCGCGATTGGTCGGGTCGGGTGCTGCTATACAAACTGGCGCTGCCGTAATCGGGCGGAAACCAGATCGTCTGTGTTTTTCCGGCGAAGTGCACTCGTTGATAGATGTTGAAAATCGCCAGCCGCACCGGTTCTTCGGCTCCTTCAAACACGCCGTCCTCCGGCGCCACAATGTGAAGATAAGACGTGCCTTGAAACCATTGCTTGATGCGCTCCAACCCTGTAGGGATTTGGAAATCGGGCGTCAAATTATGCGAGGTCACGCCAAACAACGTGGGCTGCATCGAACCGGTCGGAATTTTGAACGGTTGCACAAAGAAGGTGCGAATGCCCATGGCAACGGTGAGGGCCACGAGCAACACTTCCACATTCTCGCGCCAGGCCGCGTTCGGATACGGCTTGAGCCATTTATTCGCGGTCTTTTCCAGTTTCTCCATCTGCTGTTGCAAGGCGGCTTTACCCGGATTGGATGCGATCGCGGCGCGGGTTTCTTGAAGAGCCGACTCTACTTCCTTGATCGCTTCCGCGCCAAGGATGTCCCGCTGGTGATTGAGGATCTTCCGCACGTGTTTGCACATCGCCGACGCATGTCGCACTGTTCCGGAGAGAAACCATTGTAGAGTCATAATTTGTGGCTGGTTCGGCGTCAGGCTTTCAAAACTTCAATGAACGCTTCTTGAGGAATATTCACATTGCCAATCGATTTCATCCGCTTTTTGCCTTCCTTCTGCTTTTCGAGCAGTTTGCGTTTTCGGGAAACGTCGCCGCCATAACACTTGGCCGTCACGTCTTTTCGGAAGGCGCTGATGGTTTCGGATGCGACGATTTTTCCGCCGATCGCCGCCTGGATTTTGATCTGGAACTGCTGGCGCGGGATGACTTCTTTCAATTTCTCCGCAAGTGATCGTCCCCTGCCCTCGGCCTTGGTGCGATGCACGATGCACGAAAACGCATCCATCGGTTCCGCGTTCACGAGCATGTCCAGCTTCACCATGTCGCTTTCCTGGTAATCCGCCGGTTCGTAATCCATCGAGCCGAAACCGCGCGTGATGCTTTTAATCCGGTCATGGAAGTCGATCAGGATTTCATTCAACGGAATCAAGCTCGTCAACATCACGCGACGCGAATCGAGCGTTTCCGTGTGATCCACGTTGCCGCGCTTTTCAGAAATGAGCGCCATCATGTCTCCGATGTTTTCGTTCGGGCAAATGACAAATGCCTTCACCATGGGCTCTTCAATTTTCTCAATGTAAGTCACATCCGGCATGAACGCAGGGTTGTCCACTTCCTTCCTCGTGCCGTCCGACAGATAGACTTTATAGACCACGCTTGGATAGGTCGCGATGATGTCCATGTTGTACTCGCGGCGCAGACGTTCCTGGACGATTTCCAGGTGCAGCAAGCCGAGAAAGCCGCAGCGAAAGCCAAAGCCGAGTGCGACGGAAGTTTCCGACGAATACACAAACGCAGAATCGTTGAGCTTCAATTTCGACATCGAAGTTTTCAACTGTTCGTAGTCCGCGGTGTTGATGGGATAAATCCCGCTGAACACCATCGGATGAATCTCCTTGAAGCCCGGAAGGACTGAGGAAGGATTGCGCGCGTCGGTGATCGTATCGCCCATTTTCACTTCAGCCGCGCTCTTGATGTTGGCCGTCATGTAACCGGTTTCGCCGGTTTCCAATTTCTCGCGGATGTAGGGCTTGGGATTGAAACTGCCGACTTCCTTGACCTCGACGTTTTTACCGGAGTGCAACAACTTCACCATCATGCCCGGCTTGATTTCACCATTGAAAACCCGGACGTGCGTGACGACGCCTTTGTAAGTATCGAAATACGAATCAAACGCGAGCGCCTGCAAACTGGGTTCGCCGGTCGGTTTCGGCGGCGGCACGCGTTCAACGATTGCCTCCAAAATATCTTCGATTCCGATGCCCATTTTGGCGCTGCACGGAATGGCCCATTCGCTGGGAATCGCCAGCACGTCTTCCAATTGCTGCATCGCTTGCGGCACGTTCGCGTGGCCGAGATCGATCTTGTTGATGACCGGAATGATCGTGAGGTTCTGCTTTGCGGCGAGGTGATAATTCGCCACCGTCTGCGCCTCCACGCCTTGGGCCGCATCGATGACCAGCAGCGCGCCTTCACACGCGCTCAGGCTGCGCGAAACTTCATAAGCGAAGTCGACGTGTCCCGGGGTATCGATCAGGTTCAGCTCATACGTCTCGCCGTTTTTGGCTTTGTAAAGCATGGTGACCGGATGCGCTTTGATCGTGATGCCGCGTTCGCGCTCCAGGTCCATTGCGTCCAGGAGTTGCTCTTCCATATCGCGGGTCGCGATCGTTCCGGTGCGGTGCAAAAGACGATCGGAAAGCGTGGTCTTACCGTGGTCGATGTGGGCGATGATGCTAAAATTTCTAATGTGCGCGGCGTCCATTTGAATATAAATCCCCTGCTCCGTTTAAAGCGGATTAGGAGCGCAGCAACATACTGGTAAAACGCATTAAGAAAAGGAAATTTGACGGTTGAAATCCGTCTTTTCCCCCGTTCCGCATGAAGATTATCGTCTCAGAAACTTAGCCACCGCTTCCGTCCGGGTCCGCACTTGCAGCTTTTCATAAATGCGTCGGATGTAGGTATGAACCGTTTCGTAGCTGATTCCCAGCTTCTCGGCGATTTCCTTGTAAAGAAAGCCTTGCGCCAGGCAGTCCAGCACTTCCTGTTCGCGCGGAGAAAGATTCTCTGTCTGAGGATTGGCAGCCGCAGTTTTTTGGAAGGATAACACCACCTTGCGGGCAATGTGCGTGGTCATCGGCGAACCGCCGCGATGCACCTCGCGAATGGCTTCCAGCAACTGCGCCTGGGGCGTGCGCTTGAGCATGTAACCGGTCGCGCCAGCCGCCAGCGCATTGAAAATGTTCTCCGTGTCTTCATACACGGTGAGCATCATCACCTGCAGCGTTGGCATGATCTGCTTTAACTGC
>JBQCEJ010000143.1:0-7386 GCA_051960355.1 Verrucomicrobiota bacterium
CGCCACGGCGCGCAGCATTGCGCAATGGCACAGCGATGGCATCAACCGCAAGCTGGTGAAACGGCTCTTCAAAGCCGGATTGAACTTCAAAGCGTAAATCCGCCGGTGTTCGTTTGCGTTTTCGACCGTTTTCCAAACGCACTGTTGTCCTTCCCTTCGCTGACCTGAAACAGGACAGCGCGTCTCAATTTCTCCCGTTGCGGGACACTTTCCGGAAGCGCTCAAGCGGATCCTGGCACTGAATCGCGGTGGCACATCGGCAGCTTTCTAAGCGGTGGCAACCAAGCCCCGCGTGGACACACCGAGCGACAGTTCGAAACTCAGTTTGAGCAAGCCTTTTCAAAGCTTGCTCCTTCTCCGCGCGCACATTGCCTGTATCGGCTTGGCGGCGATGCTTCTTGGACTATCCGGTTTTTCAGCGCTGGCTGCTCCGCGATTTGTTCCCGGCCGAATTCTGATCAAGCCCAAAGCCAGCGTTTCCGAAACGAATTTCGCTGGAAAACTCAAGCGCCACGGTGCGTCTCAACGCGGGATGGTTCGCAAGTTGAACGTGCGGGTGGTTTCCGTGGATGAAGCCAGTGCCGACGCCTTGCTCGCCACGCTGCGGAATGATCCCGACATTGAGTTTGCCGAACGCGACTTTATCGCTCAGGCGGCTTATCTGCCGAACGATCCGCTCGTGACGTCCGGCTCCGAATGGCATTTGGCGCAGATCGCCGCGCCGCAGGCGTGGGATTTCACGACCGGCACGAAAAGCACGCTCGTCGCTGTTCTCGATTCCGGAATTGCGGCACTGCAACCCGATCTCGTGAATCAGATCGTGCCCGGCTACGATTTCGTGAATGGCGACTCCGATCCCACCGATGATTTCGGGCACGGCACTGCGGTGGCGGGAACCATTGCCGCCGCCGGGAATAACGCGACGGGCGTGGCGGGCATTGCTTTTGGCTGCGGGATTTTGCCGGTCAAAGTTGTGGATTCAGCTGGCTTCGGCAGTTACTCGTGCATTGCGCAGGGGATCAAGTATGCCGTGGATCGGGGCGCAAGGGTGATCAACCTCAGCATCGCGGGCAGTTCTTCGTCGATCACCTTGCAGGAAGCGATCGATTACGCCTGGAGCAACAATGTCGTGATCGTCGCCTCGGCCGGGAACAACGGCAACAACGCGCTGCAATATCCGGCGGCTTGCGATCATGTTGTGGCGGTTTCGGCGACGGAACCGGACGACACGCTGGCGCCGTTTTCGAATTATGGATTTTATGTGACGCTGGCAGCGCCGGGCGACGACATCTGGACGACGCATCGCAGCACGAACACTCCTTATGCTTCCTGGCGCGGCACGTCGTTTTCCAGCCCGATCGTCGCGGGCGTGGCGGCGTTGGTCGCTTCGGCGAATCCGACCTTGTCGAACGCCAAAATCGTTTCCCTCCTGGAATCAACTGCGGACGATGTGGGCGCTCCCGGCTACGACACTTCGTTTGGATTTGGCCGGGTAAATGCATTTCGAGCCGTGGCGGCGGCGAGTCTTGAGCCCGGTGCCTTGCCGCCCGCGATGCCGCCCCAGTCGGGTTCTGAGAATCCGACTCAGCTGAATTCCGATACGAATGCGCCTTCGCTCACACTTTTGGAATCGCCGAAGAACAATGCGCGTTTGCTGACTCCGGAAGTGGTGCTCGCGGGTTCGGCGGGCGACGACACTGCGGTTCGGCAGGTGGAAGTTCAGCTCAATGGCGCGACTCAACTGGCGTTCGGCACGACCAACTGGAATCTGCAAATCGCTTTGGCGCCGGGGCAGAACGCGATTCGAATTCGCAGCGTGGATCTGGCTGGAAATGTCTCGGCGGAAACGGTGCGCACGCTGACTTACGTTCTCACGCTGCCGGTCTCCATCGAGACAAACGGTCTGGGCTCGTTTTCGCCGAATCTGAACGGACGGCTTTTGGAAGTGGGAAAGAGTTACACCGTGCGAGCCGTGCCCGGGCCGAGTCAGGCGTTTGCTGGATGGAATGGATCGGAATCGGAAAACGCGACGCTGACTTTTACCATGAGTCCCGGTTTGAAACTGGTGGCCAACTTCGTTCCGAGCCCGTTCCCCGCCGTCAAAGGCAGCTATTCTGGTTTGCTGGCCAACACCAACGGAGTGATGCCGGACAGCTCGGGTTCGTTCAGTTTGATGCTCACCTCGGGTGGAATGTTTTCCGGTAAATTGGCGGTGGGCGGAACTCGCTCCGGATTCCGCGGCCAGTTCGATCTGAATGGCAACGCGACGGTAACGGTCAATCGTCCCAAAGCCACCGCGCTGAATCTCAAACTGCATGTCGATTTGACCAATGGCTCCGATCAGATCAGCGGCTATTTGACCGATGGCGCCTGGGTGGCGGAAGTCTCGGGCGATCGCAATGTTTTCAATTCCCGATTTAATCCCGCGCAGCAAGCCGGCCAATACACGTTCGTTCTGGAGCAGGCCGAGAATTCTGTCGCGGCCGCCACCGGCTCGAGTGTGATTGGAACCAGCGGCTCGGCTCGAGTGAAAGGCAGGTTGAGCGATGGCCGTGTGTTCAGCACCGGAAGCCGCCTCGCCAAGAATGGGGATTGTCCGCTGTATCTCTCTTTGAGCCGCGGCAGTGAAGCGGTGATTGGCTGGCTCAATTTTCCGGCTTCCCCGGCGCCTACGGCCAGTGGCACGGTCGTCTGGGTTCAAACCGGAACCAATGCGTTCGCGGCCACGTTGCAAGCGACGGCGGTCAGATAACGGCTTGGTTTCCTCCCGGGTTCTCGCGTTGAATGACGCGATTTTTTAAGCGGAATTCCTTTCCGTCCATGGGCCGTTTGCCCCATCCCCTTTGCTCCAAGTCGTTGCTCAATAGCGGCTGAATTCCCCGGCGCGGCTCTTTCGACAGGCGTTTGGCGGTGGGTTAGATTGTGAGGTGGTAACGACCTTGGACCATCTGAAAAACGCGGAACGGACGCCGGTTTTGCCTCAGGCGCGCCGTTACACCGGTGAGGTGGTGTACATCTACGCTTTCGACGTGGCTTATGAAATGTCGCGCCAACCCGTGCGCGAATTATTGGGCCAGCCGGTGGCGCAATTCGTCGTGGATGCCAGCAAGCGCAGTCCACGGCAGCTTTTTTTCTATCGGCCCCAGATGGTTCGCCTGCCGGCGTTGGAACGGATTGGCCCGGGCGGGCCTTTGCGAGTCGAGCGCGCAGTCAAGTTGCTGCCCGTGGGTGCCATCAGCATCACGATCCGCGTTCCGTTTGACGTGCCGCGAATCGAAGATCTGGTCGGTTATCACGATCTGCAATTCAACAATGGTTCTCTGAATGATGAAGTTCGTCGATTGGCCGAGGACGTTCGGCGGGAGTTGGCGCCGTTTTACATTCGTCCCGTGCCGCAGTTGGCCGATGAAGAGGCTTACACGGTTTTCTGTATCGAATCGCCAATGGCGAACAAAGACGGCGAGCGGATCAATGCCGAGCTGTGGTGGCGCGCCAATCGCCGTGCGGTCGCTTCGTTGCTGACCCAGGAACCGGACGTCGATCACCTCTCCAAACAGGAAGCTGACGAATCCACCGGACGTTATCTCAGCTATTACGAGCACGACCTGGTGGTAATCGATTGGGATGCGGCGCTGATCGTCGATGAACCGCAGAACTTCGATGAATCGCTCTACGTGATGGAACTGGCCAATCTGCAATTGGCTGAGTTGGAAGCCTACGATCGCATCGTGGATGATTCACTGGAACGATCCTATCGCGATCTGACGTCGCGGCCCATCCGTGGTCGGGCGGGCATGCTGCGGGAGTTACGTGAACTGCGGATTGATCTGGCGCGGTTCAGTGATGAACTCTCGAACATCACCAAATTTTTCGGCGACTGGCATCTGGCGCGCATTTACCAGAACATTTCGGCGCGGTTTCATCTGGCGGACTGGCACAAAACGCTCGACCGCAAGTTGGAGACGCTCGACGACCTGTATCAATTGCTCAACCACGATCAGACCAACCGTTGGATGCTGATCCTTGAAACCGCGATCGTTTTGCTATTTATCATCGACCTCGTCGTGCTGTTCATGGGATTGCAGCATTAAAGCTGAATTGATCCGTCCACCTCACCCGCGTCGAATGCGTGCCGGGACTGTTCCATGGGGGCGCATCCTGACACTGCCCCGGTTCACATTGCAGGAGGAGCGCGGCGTTTACGCCGCTTCAACATGCGGAAACCCGCAGGGCAATGATTTCACACAATCAGAAGGCACATTGAAGCGACCTGAAGGTCGCGCTCCGGGGGCAGTGTCAGGATGCACACGTTCCATGGGAGTGCTGGCATTTTGCATTTTCCTTATGCACGCGGCTGGTTAAGGTGGCCGAGTGAAGCTCTCCGTCAAAAGCGATTATGCGGCCCGCGCGGTTCTTGGATTGGCCAAACACTTTCCAAGCGACGCCGCCTTGCGTGTGGAGAATCTTGCGTCGGAGCAGGGGATTCCGCCGAATTATCTCGTGCAAATTCTGATCGAACTCAAAGCCAAGGGAATTGCTCGTAGCGTTCGCGGCAAGGAAGGCGGCTATCTGCTGGCGCGCAAGCCGGCTGAAATTACGCTCGGCGATGTTGTCCGCGCGGTTCATGGCGAGGTTTTCGACACACCGGCCTTGAGTGATCCGAATTGCGCTCCGGAGCTTCGCGCCGCCTGGCAACAGCTCAAAACCGCAGTCGATGCTGCCGCCGATAAAGTCACGTTTCAGCACTTGCTCGATCAGAATTCCGAAAAAGAAAAGATGTATTACATCTGATCGGCGGTTCTCGTGTCCGCGCGATTGAGCAGAATCAAAAGGCGATTGGCAACCAGCGGCGGCCTATCTAGTCTCTGCGAACATGAGCATTTTGGATGAATTGAGCTGGCGCGGGTTGGTGGCGGATTGCACTGGCCGCGAAGACTTGGAAAGGCGACTCAGCGCAGGGGCGATCACGCTTTACGCCGGTTTCGATCCCACGGCCGACAGTCTGCATGTCGGAAATCTCGTTCCGCTGCTCGCCTTGCGACGCTTTCAATTGCTCGGACACGATCCCATTGCATTGGCTGGCGGAGCCACTGGCAGCATTGGCGATCCCAGCGGCAAAACCGCCGAGCGCCAGCTTCTGACGAAAGAAATTCTCGATCGCAATATTTCCAGCGTGAAAGAGCAGCTCAAACGCCTGCTCGACTTCGAGACGAAACAGAATACCGCGCGTCTGCTCGACAACGCCACCTGGACGGCGCCGATCAGCTACCTGGATTTCCTGCGCGACATCGGAAAACATTTTTCCGTGAACCAGATGGTGGCCAAGGAAAGCGTTCGCGCCCGGATGGAAGATCGCGAGAGCGGCATCAGCTACACTGAATTCAGCTACATGCTGTTGCAGGCGTTTGATTTTTATGTCTTAAACCGCGATCTCAACTGCGAGTTGCAGATCGGCGGCAGCGATCAATGGGGGAACATCACCGCGGGCATTGAACTCACGCGCAAGAAGCTGGGCAAAACTGTTTACGGCCTCACACTCCCGCTCATCACCAATGCGGACGGTTCTAAATTTGGCAAAAGCGTTTCGGGCGCCATCTGGCTCGATGCCAAGCGCACGAGCGTCTATCGCTTCTATCAGTTCTGGATCAATACCGATGATCGCGATGTCATTCGTTATTTAAAATATTTCACGTTCCTGTCCAAGGACGAAATTGACGCGCTAGAAGCCAGGCACGTGCAAAATCCCGGCGCGCGCGAGGCGCACAAAGCGTTGGCCAAGGCGACGACCGATCTGATTCACGGCGAACACGCGACGGCGGAAGCCATTCGAGCCAGTGAAATTCTCTTCGGCGGCAATCTGGACGGTGTTTCGGAATCGACCTTCAATGAAATCGTGGGTGAAGTGCCGACCAAGGAACTCGAGAAAGCGAAGCTGGAAGGCGCGGGATTGCCGCTGGTGGAATTATTGGTGCAATCCGGCTTATGCGCATCCAAAGGCCAGGCGCGAAAAGATGTCGAAGGCGGTGGCGTGAACGTGAACAACGTTCGCGAAGGGAACTTCCAGCGTGCGATCACGATGAATGATCTGCTTTTTGGGAAACATGTTCTGCTGCGCAAAGGCAAGAAGAACTACGTGGTGGTGACGGCGAAGTAGTTGGGCGAACGGTTTCGGCCGGACTCGCGTCATTGAACCGCGGGTCGAAAAAGAAAAGAGCCAAACCCTTCAGTTTGGCTCTTTTTTGAATAGGAAAAGGGAAGCGGCGGTCGCTCAGCGATGCCTTAGCGAACGAGTTTGAGCGCGATCTGCTTGTCGATTTCTGCGGCGAGTTCAATATCAGAGCCGCCTGCGGCAGTGCGTGTTTGAACTGCCACACCCGTCACTTTGGGATCAATCTGTTCGATGCGGACCCAAACAGTGCGCTGATTCACTTTGCCTTCAACCGTTTTTACGAGGCTGGTCATCGTGTTGGTCTGACCGTAGAGCGTGCCTTCGTTCACGAGCGTTCCGTTGTAGGAGACGACTTCTTTAGCCGCCTGGAAAACCTGGTCCACCGGGCGTTCGTAACGCGATTCGATCTTGTCTTTGATGAACGGAACGGCGGCCGTTGTGCGCCCGGTCACAGTGCTCACGCACCCTGCGGAAACTAAGGCCAAACCGAGCAAGCCCGCCATAAGTTTGATATTCATGGAAGCAATGCAAGCACATCCCTTTGAGCCGTTCAAGCAAGAAGCCCGCGGCGTCCAAGCGCCGGGTTGCACGCTGCGGAAATGGGCTTGGACGACGCAAGGCCATGGTCCTTTCCTAAGCTTGCCGTCATGCGGGAGGCCTAAGCGTGACTCGACAAGGGGTGCGGCGAATGCCATTTTCTGCTTGTGGAAAAACTTGAGAAACTTCGCGCGCTGCTGCGCTCTTATGGTTCCTGTCTGGTTGCTTACTCAGGCGGGGTCGATTCTGTTTTTTTGGCGCGAGTGGCGCATGAAGTCCTAGGAGAAAAAGCGCTGGCGGCGATCGCGGATTCGGCCAGTCTGCCGCGGCGCGAGTTGCAGGAAGCGCTCGATCTGGGAGTGCGGTTTGGTTTTCCCGTTCGCATTGTCAAAACCCAGGAGTTCGAGAATCCAAGTTATACCGCCAATCCGAACAACCGCTGTTATTTCTGCAAGCACGAGCTTTTTACGGAACTTGAGCCGCTGGCCAAGGCGGAAGCTTTTGCAGTGATTGCCTACGGCGAAAACGCCAGTGATGTCGGGGATTTTCGCCCCGGCGCCCAAGCGGCCAAGGAGTTTCAGGTTCGTGCCCCGCTGAAAGAGGCGGGCTTGACCAAAGCGGATATCCGCGAACTTTCCGCCCATTTAGGTCTGCCCACCGCGGATAAACCACAGATGGCG
>JBQCEJ010000144.1:0-13785 GCA_051960355.1 Verrucomicrobiota bacterium
ATGGTGGGTAGAAATTGTTCCGCAATGGTTTTATCCACCAGCAGCGTTTCCATCGCATTGCAGACACCCGGGCGCTGCACTTTGGCGTTCATCACAATGGCTTCTGCCATTTTCAAATCAGCCGCTGCGTCGATGTAAACGTGGCAAACGCCCTTGTAATGTTTGATCACGGGAACCTTCGAACAATCTGTAACGGCGCGAATCAAACTCTCGCCCCCGCGAGGCATGCACAGGTCCACGTACTGCGTGAGTGAAAGCAGCACCGGAATGGCTTCGCGATCCGTGGTCGGAATGACTTGGATCGCGTGTTCGGGAAAGTGCGCGAGCGTTCTGCGGCCGGCCTCGATCATCGTTTGGGCGATAATCTGGTTTGAATTCAGCGCTTCCTTGCCACCGCGCAAAATCGTGGCGTTGCCCGACTTGAAACACAGACTGGCCGCATCGGCGGTAACATTGGGACGTGATTCATAAATAATGACCACCACTCCAATGGGCGTGCTGATTTTCTGGAGCTTGAGACCATTCGGTCGAATTCGCTCGTCGAGAATCCGTCCCACGGGATCGGCCAAGGCGGCCACTTCACGAAGACCCCGGGCCATTCCCGCGATGCGTTTGTCATCGAGTTTCAAGCGATCCAGCATCGCAGAAGTGAGTCCCATGTTGGCGCCCGCCTCCATGTCCAGAGCATTGGCCTGCTTGAGTGACGCCGCATTTTTTTCCAACGCGTCGGCCATCGCCAGCAGGCAGGCGTTCTTTTCCGCCGTGCTGAGCTTTGCCAACTGACGCGAGGCAATCTTGGCCTGTTTGGCCAGCGCGGTCATTTGCTCGTTCAGAGTCATGCGGCCAAAGTAAGCGAAAGCGGCCAACTGAAAAGTTTGAAATTCAGCGGCCGTCGGCTCGGGAACGCCGGGTGACGGCGCTTCCCGCAGGTCAGAATTGAGATGAGAGGCTTGAATGCCTCGTTCTTTCATCCAAGCAAACGGGATGAATTAGCTTCAAAAGCGGAACGTCACAGCGGCATGAATTCGGTAGTCGGGCACCGCCTGCAAAGCCGTATTATCGATGCTCACCGGAATGTCCATGCCAATTTCACCGCTTATTTTCTCGTTCCACGTGGCAGTGAACTCGGGGCCCACATAAACCGTCGTGATGCCCGTGTCGGCGGCCTTCTCGCCTTGGAATGTATCTCGGCCTTTCGTCTCGCCGGAGACAGCGGCCTGAAGCGATAGCGTGAATTGATCTTCCATGATCAACAAGGCTCCCGGGCCGCCGCTCCATGTAAAATCGTTGGCGAAGCGATAACCGTAATCTCCTTCCGAACGAATGCTGTATTGAGCACTGGTCTGCCAGAAACAGCGCTTCAATCGGGCATAAAAATCGGCTCCGACGATGCCGTCATACGAACCCGATCCGAGTGTAAGGTCGTGCCCATGAATGCCGCTCTCCGGCGCGCCGGGGCTTTCGGTTTCGTTGAACTCTTCCTTCAGCCGCGCTGTGTTGCCGGTGGGAAACTTGATTCCACCCAGAACGTCAAGCAGCACAGTGCTCTCTTCCGTCAATCGTCGAAAGGCAAAGTATCTTCCTACCAATGAAACATCACCGATCCCAGATTCGTGTCCGCGATCAATTTCAAATCCTTCCGGGCGTTTGAACGAGCGATAAATGAGCGGGACATTGAGCTGAACACCGAAACGGTCGTTGGAATTGTATCCAACCACCAACTGCGAAATCGAGCTGTCGAGATACTGTCCGACTTCGTTGGGCACTTCGTGGCCTTCCTCCTGCAGGGTGCCGAAATGAGTGAATTGTTCCGCGACTCCGAGTCGGAAACCTTCGCCGGTTCGCGTTTCCATGGCGGAATACACGGCGCAAAAATCACACGCGAAGAGCGGTTGAACACAGGCGACAGACAAAACTACAGATTTCAAAATTTTCATCAAAAACTTTCAGTTCGAGGGGATTTTGTCCACCTCGGGGTTATTAGGAAGCCATCGCCAATCGGCAAATGGCAGGTTCAATCAAAAAGGACATGCCGCAGCGGTTCGTATCGAAACGCGTCGGCGGCTTGCGGAAGCAATTCCGGCTTGAACAGGATCAACCGAGGATTGGCTTGGGGGGAGGAACGGGCGGCGGCAGTGGCGGAACCGTGCGGGACATTTCCAAAGGCACAACTTCCCTGCTCAGCATGGGAGGCATGAAAAAAACCGGCTCGAGGTCGCAGGTAAACTCCAGTTTCCGCTGCTCGGTTTGCAGTTCAGATTTTTTTTCGGTCTGTTTGTCCTTCGAGATTTGCTTGCAGAGACTGCAAGGATGTTTGCCATCGAACGTTCGGTTCAACGCTTGTGCAAAGGAAGCCGTCTGGAGGTTGCGGGCCAACATTGCGGTCCAGGCGGCGGATTGAAGCGCCAGCCAATGCATGCCGGTTGCCGTTAGCAAGGCAACGATCAATAGGGCATGGCTCAGGAATCGAAACACGTTTTTTTAAGGCCGGGTTGATCGCGAACGGCCCGCTTTTTGCGGCTCTAAAAATTTACCGGGATTCAGAATCCCATGCGGATCGAGCGCGAACTTCAAATTCCTGTGCAGCTCCCGGACCTCCTTCGACACCGCCAGAGGCCACCAAGGTTTTTTTGCCAGCCCGATGCCATGCTCGCCCGTGATCGAGCCGCCCCAGGCGACAACCTGCTTGAACAGTTCGTCAAGCGCTGCGTCGGCGCGGCGACTGGCGCCCGGCTGTTTGTAATCCACCATCACGTTCGTGTGGATATTACCATCTCCGGCATGACCAAAACAGGCGATGGGCAGACTGTGTTTCCTTTGAAGTTGAGTCGCGAAACGAAACAGATCTTCCAAACGCCCACGGGGAACAACGATGTCCTCGTTTAGCTTCGTCAATCCTGTGTCGCGCAAGGAATAGGAAAACTCGCGGCGAATTTGCCAGACCTCTTCGCATTTTTCATCGCCCAAGCCGCGTTCAACGAACAGCGGCTTGTGCTTGTGAACGATCTTTTCCAACTCGCGAATTTCCCAGCGAACCGATTTTGCCTGTCCGTCCAGTTCGACGATCAAATGCGCGCGGCAGCCGCGGAGACGTTCGCTTTTCGTGCGGTTGAAAGCCGCGGCCAACGTGAACGAGTCGGCCACTTCCAAGGCGCATGGTAGAAAGCCCGCTTTGAAAATGGCGTGCAGGGTTTGAATCGCATTCCGCATGGAACCAAAGCCGACCGCCAGACACGCGCGAAACGGGGGCAGGGGAATCAGCTTCAACGTCGCTTCAGTAATGACACCCAGCATGCCTTCAGATCCGGGAAACAAGCGCGCGAGGTCAAACCCCGTCTTGTTCTTGTGCGTGCGCCCGCCGAGGCGGACGACGGCGCCGCTGGCCAGCACGACTTCAAGGCCGAGCACGTAATCGCGCGTGACACCGTATTTCAAACACCGCGGGCCGCCGGCGTTCGTGGCGATGTTGCCGCCGATGGAGCTGTCTTTGCGACTGGCGGGATCGGGCGGATAATAAAGCCCCTGTGCCTCCACGGCATCTTGAAGCGTTTGGGTCGTTACGCCTGGTTCGGTTACCACGACAAAATCATCAGCGTTGATTTCGCGGATGCGGTTCATCTGTTCGACCGACAGGACGATGCCGCCTTGGACGGGCACGCAGCCGCCGACGTAACCGTAGCCGGCCCCGCGTGGCGTCACCGGAATGTTGTGCCAGTTTGCAAAGCGCAGCAGCTTGGAAACGGATTCTGTGCTTCGCGGCAGCGCCACAGCGTCTGGCTTCTGCACGGCAAACCACTTGTCGCCCGCGTATTTTTCCAGGATCGAATCATCGAACAGCACTTCGCCTGGAGGCAGCAGCTTCTTGAGTTTGGGAAGCTGTTTCAATTTTGAAGCATTCATGGAACAGGCGCGTCACCGGCTTCTGAAAGAAACGTTTTGGCTTCGTCCGCTTCACTTGCGGGCACTTGCACGCGAATGCCGCCGACCGCCATGGAATAGCCGTCGAGACTCAACGCGGAAAGTTCGTGAGCCACAATCGCGTGAAAGCCCGCGGCTTCGAGCCGTGAGCGAACGAGTTGCGCGTCGGCGGGATTGAAGGCGGTGAAGACGGTGACGGGTTCCATATCAGTGTTGGGCGGTTTGGATTGTTTGGGCGCTGGTGTGACGCAGCTCTGCGAAGACAATGATGCCGGCGCCGGTTTGCAGACTGCTCTGCACCTGCGCGTCGACCTGCTGACCTACCATTGACTGCGCTTGATTCACCACCACCATTGTGCCGTCGGGAAGATAGCCCACGCCCTGGCCTTGGTCCCGGCCTTCCCGGGCGATCCTCAGGTTCACCACTTCGCCCGGCAAAAGGACGGAGCGCATTGATTTGGACAGCTCATGCAGGTTGACGCAACTGACCGATTGCAGTTCGGCGATTTTGGCCAGGTTGTAATCGTTGGTGAACAATTTCGCTTTCAGGTTGCGGGCGAGACGCACCAGCTTGGCATCGACTTCTTTTTCTTCTGCGAAATCGCCGTCATGGATTTTTACTTCGTTCCGGTTGTTCTGTTGAATGCGGTTCAACATTTCAAGCCCGCGCCGGCCGCGCGCGCGTTTGATCGGATCATTTGAATCGGCCACCTGTTGCAATTCGCGCAAGACGAAGCGCGGCACGACAATGATGCCTTCCAGGAAATTCGCTTCGATCAGATCCGCGATCCGACCGTCGATAATGACGCTTGTGTCCAGGAGCAGCAGGTTGTCAGGCTTGTTCTGCGGGGCGAATCGAACGTAGGGAATGATCAAGGAGAAATCCTCTTTGTTGCTGCGCATCGCGAGGATCATGCCGATGTAGCTGAAGCTGAGAAAAGTCGCGAGCCGGATGAGCCAGCGAGTTGTTCCTTCCGTGTTGTCGAACAATCCAGAGTTGTCAATCAAGAGCGCAACCACGTTCCCGAGCAGCAGGCCAAAGGTGGTGGCAGAAAATGCGCGCAGCGAAAAACCTTTGAGCATTTCGTCCACGGCAATCATCAGCCAGCCGAAGCCAAACCCGATCAAGGTGCCGGCCCAGCCGAAGTGGACCATCTCCGGTCGCACCTGGCTGATGGCATAGCCTGCGGTGGTGCAAAGGCCGAGAAACAGAATGCGGATAACCCAAAGGTTCATCATGGCTGTTTTAGAGTTTTTGGTGATTTCAGCTTCTCCGGTGGCGGCGCGCTGGGCTTCTGAGTTTTTTGACGCCAGAGAATTCCCCACAAGCCGCGCTGATTGAGGTTGCTGCTGGTGATGGAGAGATTTCGCACGAGGTCTTGCAGGTTGGTCGCCACCTCTTCGTTGTGCAGCAAGGTTCCGGCGACACCTTTGCCGGCTTGCGTGTCTTCCATTACGGACTTCAAAAGCGCGGTGGACGATTCGATGTTTTTCACAGACGTCGCAATGCTCTCGCGGTTGCTTTCGACAATTCCGTTCATCGTTCCCGAGAATTGTTTCAACTCTTCTGACGCCGCCGCGATGTTGCTCGCGGAAACCGAAACCAGCGGACCGTTGGTGGCGAACAATCCATTGATCTGGTCCACGGTTGTGATCACACGATCGGAAGCGACGCGCATGGTGCTCACGGTTGCGGAAAGATTGGTCAGCGTCTCCTGGTTCAAGACCAGCTTGCGCACATCGGAAATTGCGTCATTCAAATTCTTCGCCGCATCATCCACGCGCCGCAAAAAACCAAGCGCGGACCGGGCAACTTCCTGCAGGTCGAAAGGCTCCAACGCCTGCGCATGATCACCATTTTTCAGTTCTCTGCCGGCGTTTCCCATCGGATCGACGGCCACGTAGTTGTCCCCCAGGAAGCCGGCTTGCTCGATGGAAAATCTGGCCTGATCGCGGATGATGAAATTCTTGTAGATCGTCAATGCGATCGTCACGGATTTGCCATCAGGATTCAACGTGATGTCTGCGACGCTGCCGACCTGCACGCCGGACATCAGCACTCCGGCGCGTTTTTTCAGGCCGCCGGCATTCTCTGTGGTCAGGTAAATGGTGTAGGTGGGACGAAAGATCGAAGCGCCCTTGCTGAATTGCAGCAGCAGAAGTCCCAACAGCGCCAGGCCAATAAATACAAACAGACCAACCTTCAATTCCAAGCGTGACTTGCTCATATCAAAAAAAATCCTCCTTCAAATCCGAGTGGCCATCGATGAACCGGCGAACTACCGGATCTTTGGATTCAAAAATCTCGTCCGGCGTTCCGGAAGCGTAAATCTTCTTGCCGTGCAGCATCAAAATCCGATGTCCCACGCGCCGCGCGCTGCGCATGTCGTGCGTCACCACCACAGAAGTGACCTTCAGCCGATCCCGCACGCGAATGATCAACTGATCGATGCTGTCGGACATGATCGGATCCAGACCGGTGGTGGGTTCGTCGTACAGCAGAATCTGCGGCTGATAAATAATGGCGCGCGCCAGCCCGACGCGTTTTTTCATGCCGCCGGAAAGTTCGGAAGGTTTCTTGTTTCCCGTGCCTGGCAGATCGACCATTTCAAGCACATCGGCAACTTTTTCCGCGATTTCTTTTTCACTCAACTGGCGGTTGCGGCGCAGGGCGAAGCCGACATTTTCGGCCACGGTCATGGAATCAAACAACGCCGCTCCCTGGAACAGCATGCCAAACTTGCTGCGCACTTCGAGCAGTTCGCGTTCATTGAGACAGGCGATGTTTTTGCCATCAATCAGCACCTCACCGGAATCCGGAGTCAGCAGCCCAATCAGGTGTTTCAACAGGACGCTCTTGCCGCCGCCGCTGCGGCCAATGATGACGACGGATTCGCCTGCTTCGATTCCAAAGGTGACCCCATCCAGAATGCAGTTTGAGTCGAAACTCTTTTTCAGGTCGCGCACTTCAATCATAGGGCGTGCAGGACCTCGCTGAGCGACAGCGTCAGGAAAAAGTTGGCAATCAGAATGGTGATCGAGGAGTAAACCACCGATTCTGTTGTGGCCCGGCCGACGCCTTCCGCGCCTTCACCGCAATACATTCCCTTGTAACAACCGATCAACGCCACAATGCCGCCGTAGATGAAGGATTTGATCACGCCAATGGTGACGTCGACGGAGTCGGTGTACATCAGCATGTTGTACCAGGAATAGGTCGGATCAATGCCGAGCAGAAAAACGCCCACCAGGTACGCCGCGCCGATGCCAATCGTGATCGCTTCCACCGTCAGCAACGGCAGCACAATGTGTGCGGCCAGCAAGCGCGGCGCTACCAGGTAATCAACCGGATGGGTCGCCAGCGTGCGCAGCGCATCGATCTGTTCCGTCACCCGCATGCTGCCGAGTTCCGCCGCGATGGCCGCGCCGACGCGTCCGGCAACCATCAACGCAGTGAGCACCGGCCCCAGTTCGCTGCACATCGAGACGCTGACAACTGCCAGAGTGGCGGTGTCCATTTTGACTTTGTGAAATTGGAAGTAAGTCTGCGCGCCCAGAACCATTCCGGTGAACGCGCCGGTGATCAGCACCACCGACTGGGATTTTACGCCCATGAAGTACATCTGGTAGAGCAGGTCGCGCCACGAAATCTTCAGCCGAAACAGGGAGGCGAAGGTTTCCCTGGCGAGAAGAGCGATGCGTCCAAGCCCTTCCAACCAGGTAGCTGCCCACATTTTGGCCAGAAAATTCATAACCGGATGGAACGTAACAAAGGCTTCCGCGATTGGCTAGACACATTACGACCCCAGCTTGACAAGCAAGGTGGATCAGGTCACTGAAGGTGAAATGCGCGTCTCAATTGTCATCCCGGCTTTCAATGAAGAACAGCTTCTGGGCGAAACGCTGCGCAGTGTCCAATCCGCATTGTCTCCGTTCCTGGAAAGGCATTGGTCAACGGAAATCATCGTCTGTGACAACAACTCCACTGATGGGACGGCGAAGATCGCCCGCGAGTTGGGAGCGACTGTGGTTTTCGAGCCGATCAACCAGATCGCGCGGGCGCGCAATCGCGGCGCGGCCGCCGCGACCGGCGATTGGCTGATCTTTGTGGACGCGGATTCGCATCCCAGCCCGGATTTGTTCAATGATGTCGCGATTCAAATCGAACGCGGAACCTGTCTGGCCGGCGGCAGCACCGTAAAATTGTCGGGCAATTATCCGAAAGCCAATTGCGTTGCTGAAAGTTGGAATCTGGTGAGTCGCCTGTGCCGCTGGGTCGCCGGTTCATTCATCTTTTGTGAGACGAATGCGTTCCGCGAAATCGGCGGCTTCAGTCACGAGTTATTTGCCACTGAAGAAATTGAATTGAGCAAACGGCTGAAGAAGCTGGCCCGCGCGCGCGGAAAGAAAATCGTGATCCTGCATCGGCATCCGCTGCTGACGTCCGCCCGGAAACTGCACCTTTACACCGCGCGCGAGCATCTGACGTTCATGGCGCGAACCGTTCTGGCGGGAGGAAAAACGTTGAACAGCCGCGAAGCGTGCCACACGTGGTACGACGGGCGGCGGTAAAGTTCAACTCGGCGTCGCGACCGCTTCAACTACGGCTGGTTCGCGATACAGAAATCGCATCATCGTATCGCCGTGCTTCATGGTTTTCTTTTCCAGCCATTCCGCCGGGAAACTCAGCGTGTCGCGTTTGGTGTGACCGAGCACCAGCAAACCGCCTGGCGCCAGCAAGCGCGGCAGATGCGGATTATCGAGCAACTGTTGGGCGAAAGAGGTGGAACGGCGGCCGACGTTTTTTTCACCGTAGGGCGGGTCGGCCAAAATCAAATCAAACTGCGCGCCGTTCGCCGCCAGTTGAGTTAAGACCGGAAAAACATCCTGAACGCGCGTTTCGAGACTGCCGGCGGGAAAACCGGCGGCGTTCGCATTCTGACGCAAAACATCCGCGTGACGGGAGGATTTCTCGACGCACAGCGCGGATTTCGCGCCGCGACTCAAACATTCCAGGCTGAGCGCGCCGGTGCCGGCAAACAGTTCCAGCACGCGTGCGTCCGCCACCCGGCCACCCAGGCTGTTGAACACCGCTTGTTTCACCAGATCCGGCGTGGGGCGCACGTCCAGGCCTTTGGGCACTTTCAAAATTCTTCGAGCGGCTTGTCCGCCGGTAATTCGCATGCAGCCACCTTAAATGTCGCAAGAGGATTTGGTAAGGCGGAAATGTGGCCGCTAAGAAAACGCAGCCGCTAATGTTCCACCAAGGTTCGCAGCGAAGCGACTTCGCGTTTCAGATCGGAGACGAGTCTGGCTTTGCGCTGGGGCAGGGTGGCGGTGGATTCGACTTGCGTGGGAGGTTTCGGTTTTCCGGCGGAGGGCTTTTGCTGAGTCACCCATTGGGCATGGTGTTTCAACTCAAAGCGCGCTCCGAAGCGATTGGCGTAAGCCTGAGTGAGTTCGGCACCGAAGAACAAAATCTGCGCGGAGTAGTAAACCCAAAGCAGCAACAGAATGACCGACCCGGCGGCGCCATACGCTGAAACCATCGAGTTTCGCCCCAGATACCAGCCAAGCAGAAATTTGCCCGCAGTGAAGAGCAGGGCGGTGGTTGCCGCGCCCACCCAAACGTCGCGCCAGGGAATTTTCACATCCGGCAAGACCTTGAAAATCATTGCGAACAACGCCGCGATAATCACAAAGGAAACGGCGATGTTCGTCACGCGCCAGAGCACGTCCATTCCCGGAACCAAGCCGCTGAGGTAATTGCCAAGGAAGGTCAACGCCGTGCTGACGATGAGCGAGACGAGCAACAGGAAGCCAATTCCCAGAACCATCGCAAAGGAAAGAAAGCGATTCTTGATAAAACCCTTCAGCCCTTGTCCTGGCTTTGGTTCAACGCCCCAAACCGTGTTGAGCGCGTCTTGCAATTCAATGAACAGCCCGGTGGAGGTGATCAGCAGCGTTACAATCGCAATGATGCTGGCGACCGTCCCTTTGCTGCTTTGTTCCTGAGCGGTCATCGCGGACTCAATGGCTTTGGCGCTCTTTTCTCCTATCAAGCCGCCCACCTCCGTGAACATCTGCGAGCGCACCTGGGTGGGATCCATGACCAGGCTCACAATAAAGAGGACGATGACAAACAAAGGCGGAATGGCAAAGACGGTGTAATACGAAAGCGCCGCACCCAAACGAGGAGCCTTGTCGTTGCTCCAGTTGACGCCGGCGGTTTTGAATATCCCCAAAAAGTTTTTAAAACCAGATGCCATTGGCAAAGCTAACACTTGTCAGAAGCGGATTGGAGTGGGCATTTTCCCCAAGCGCGCAATGGATCCACAGTTCCGGCGGTCAATTTGGTGGCATTGCGTTTGCTGATTAGATTGATTTTTAACGATGTTGAACTATGCCGTCACTTGAGCCGCCAGATTCACATTATCTGTCCGCCGCCGTCGGTTGGCTGGAACTGGGCAATCTGGTTGAAGCCGAAGAGGACCTGAATCGCGTCTCCGCCGAGAAACAGTGTCATCCCGACGTTCTGGAGGTGCGCTGGGTGATTCTCGCGCAGGGGAAGCGCTGGGAACCGGCGCTGGAGATCGCTCGGGCTTTGCTCAAAGCGGCGCCGAACCGTTCGTCCGGATGGTTGCATCAGGCGTATGCCTTGCGGCGCACCAACAACACCCACGGGCTGAAGCTCGCCTGGGAAGCATTGCTGCCGGCGTTCAAGAAATTCCCCAAGGAAGCGACCATTCCTTACAATCTTTCCTGTTACGCGTGCCAGTTGGATCAATTGGACGACGCACGCGCCTGGTTTCGTAGGGCGCTTCAAATCGGTGACAAGAAGCGGATCAAGTCGATGGCATTGGAGGATCCGGATTTGCAACCGCTTTGGAACGAGATTCGCAGTTGGTGAAGGATTCAACGGCGCTCTGAACCTGCGATCGCGCCTGTTTTGGCGCGTCTTCCTTCCATCTCGCCGCTTGCCAACCGGAACGCCCGTTTGTTTAATCCCCGCGTGCTACACCAGCAAACCTTGAATCGTCCAGCGACTTTCTCCGGCGTCGGCCTGCATAGCGGCAACCGGGTGAACATGACTTTTCTGCCCGCGCCGCCGAACACAGGAATCCGCTTTCGCCGCGTGGATCTCGACGGTAAACCGGAAATCGAAGCGCGGGTCGAAAATGTCGCGGAGACCAACCGTTCCACGACCTTGGCCAAAGGCAACACACGGATCCATACCGTGGAACACGTGCTGGCGACGTTTGCGGGTTACGAGATTGATAATGCCATTGTCGAATTGGACGCCAATGAACCGCCGATTGCCGATGGCAGTTCGCGCGAGTTTTGCCGCATGGTTCAGAGCGCGGGCGTGGCGCCCCAAAACGAGCGGCGTGATGCATACAAAGTTACGGCGCCGATCGAGCTTCAGCTTGGCGAAACTGAGATGACATTGTTTCCGTTTGACGGCTTCAAAATCACCTGCACCAGTTCGGACAAGAACGGTCGATTTACCCAATTTTACAGTGTGGAACTGACGCCGAAAAGCTGGGAGAAGGAACTCTCGAACGCGCGCACGTTCTGCTTCTACGAAGAAATTGAATACCTGATCAAAAACGGCTTGATCCGGGGCGGCAGTCTGGAAAACGCCGTCGTCATTCGCGATGACGCGGTGCTGACAACCGAGCCGTTGCGTTACACGGAAGAGTTCGTGCGACACAAAATTCTCGACATCGTCGGCGATCTTTCACTCATCGGCCGACCGTTGCAGGGGCATTTGATTGCTGTGAAACCGAGCCACATGGCCAATTGCGAGCTGGCCCGGCATGTCGTGGCGCAAATGCAGAAGCCGTTGCGCGCCGCCCAGGCATTTGGTCCGCCGCCCGCGCCTCCCGTCGCGAAGCCAACACCCGAAGAGCAAAAGGCTGCGCTCATCGAAATCATGGACGAAGTGGGCGCGCTGGACGCAACGCAGCTCATGAAAGTTCTGCCGCATCGGTATCCTTTCCTGATGGTGGATCGCATCACGAAGATTGATGGAAACTTCATTACTGGAATTAAAAATGTCACGATCAACGAGCCATTTTTCCAAGGCCATTTTCCTGGACATCCGATCATGCCCGGCGTGTTGCAACTGGAAGCCATGGCGCAAGTGGCCGGAATTCTGATGCTGAAACGCGCGGAAAACGTCGGCCAGATCGCCTATTTCATGGCTGCGGAAAATGTGAAATGGCGCAAGCCGGTCGTTCCCGGCGACGTGCTGGTGATCGAAATTGAAATGACCCGAATCCGCGGCAAACTAGGCAAAGCCAAAGGCGTCTGCAAGGTGCGGGGCGAAACGGTCAGTGAAGCGGACGTGACGTTCATGCTCCAGGGTTAAACCCGTTATGAGGTCAATACATCCTTCCGCGGTGATTCACTCGAAGGCCTCCATCGGCGAAGGTTGCGAGATCGGGCCTTATTGTGTCTTGGGCGAAAACGTGGTGCTCGGCCCCAAGAACAAGCTGCATTCACATGTCGTTATTGACGGCTATACAACTCTCGGAAGCGGCAACGAGATTTTTCCGTTCGCCAGCATTGGACTCAAAACGCAGGACCTGAAATGGAAGGGCGGCATTACACGGACGGAGATCGGAGATAATAATACCTTTCGCGAATACGTCACCGTTCACAGTGCGACCAGCGATGGCGAAGTGACCCGCGTCGGCTCGAACAATCACATTCTCGCTTACTGTCATTTGGCGCATAACGTCACGCTCGGCAACCACATCATTATGTCGAATGTCGCGACGCTCGCCGGCCACGTCACGGTGGAAGATCGCGCCGTAATCGGCGGTTTGGCCGCGGTGCATCAGTTCTGTCGCATTGGGAAATTTTCCATGATTGGCGGCTGTTCCAAAGTGGTTCAAGACGTGCCGCCGTTCATGATGGCCGACGGAAATCCCGCGGAAACCCGCACGATCAATAAAATCGGAATGGAACGTCACGGCATTTCCCAGGAGTCAATTGCCGCCCTGCGACAAGCGTATAAACTGCTGTTTCGTGAGCGCCTGACGATTTCCAACGCCGTTTCCCGCATTGAGCAGGAGTTGCCGATGCTGCCTGAGATCCAACATCTGCTTGCCTTTGTGCGCAGCAGTGAACGCGGCATCAGCAAGTAGGCCTGGCTTTACGCCGTCATGAACCCGGAGTTCAATCCACCGCCGCTCACGCCCGGCACGCTTTATCTCGTCGCAACGCCGATCGGCAACCTGGAAGACATCACCTTGCGGGCTCTGCGGGTCTTGCGGGAATGCGATGTCGTGGCGGCGGAAGACACCCGGCATTCGGGGCAATTACTTCGGCACTTTGGCATTTCCAAACCGCTTCTGAGCTATTTCCAGTTCAATGAGGCGCGGCGCAGTGAAGAAATCATCGAGCGCTTGCGCCGTGGCGAAAAGGTCGCGCTGGTCACGGATGCGGGCAGTCCGGGAATCAGCGATCCGGGTGAGCGCGTGGTGCAGGCAGCCATCGCGGCCGGGTTGCGCGTTGAATCGGTTCCGGGCGCGAGCGCGTTGGTAGCGGGTTTGACCGCCAGCGGCTTGTCCACCGAGGAATTTCATTTCGTTGGCTTTCTGCCCCACAAATCCGGCCAGCGCCGCAATCGGCTGGAATCGTTGAAGAGTGTTCCCGGCACACTGGTTTTTTACGAGTCGCCGTATCGGATTGGGAAGCTGCTCGACGAGCTTCTGGCGGTGTATCCGGAACGAACGGTCGTCCTCGCTCGTGAGTTGACCAAGAAATTTGAGGAATATCTGCGCGGCAAACCCGCGGAGCTGATTGAGCTGCTGAAGGCCCGCACGTTGAAAGGCGAGTTTGTTGTGCTGGTGGCTG
>JBQCEJ010000145.1:0-10747 GCA_051960355.1 Verrucomicrobiota bacterium
GATGACGCCCGACCAGAAGGGGCTGCACTACATTACCAGCGTCAACCAGGTTCAACTCGACCGGCACAACAAGTCGCCCGGGATCCAGAACGGCGGCACGATGTTCAGTTACAGCCCGTTTGCGGTCTATCGCTGCTGCCAGCACAACGTATCGCACGGATGGCCCTATTACGCGGAGGAACTCTGGCTCGCCACGTCTGATAATGGACTCTGCGCCTCACTCTACTCGGCCAGCGAAGTCTCCGCCCGGGTGGGAGACGGGACGATAGTTAAAATCGAGGAGCATACAGATTATCCGTTCGGAGAAGTCATCCAATTCAAACTCACGCTGCCGAAAGCGGTGAGATTCCCGCTCTACCTCCGCCTCCCCCGTTGGTGCGAAGCGGCTTCGGTGAAGGTCAACGGCCGGGCCGTTAAGGTGGATGCCAAGCCGCTGGCGTTTCTAGTTTTGGACCGCGAGTGGAAGAATGGCGATGCCGTCTCGCTCCAATTGCCAATGAACATCACCACTCGCGTGTGGGAGCAGAACCAGAACGCCGTCTCCGTGGACCGGGGACCCTTGAGCTACTCGCTCGCGATCAAGGAACGCTGGGTGAAATACGGTGATCGGACAAATGACTGGCCGGAGTGGGAAGTCATTCCCGAGTCACCGTGGAATTATGGCCTCGTCCTAGACAAGAAATCGTTCACCGTCACGCGCAAACAAGGACCGCTTCCCGCCCAACCGTTCACGACTGACAATGCACCCATTTCATTGAAGGCCAGGGCGCGCAGGATTCCCAACTGGCAGGCTGACGCGCGGAACATGGCGGGCCGGCTCCAACGCAGTCCCGTGAAATCCGACGAACCCGTCGAAGAGGTCACTCTGGTTCCCATGGGGGCGGCGCGATTGCGCCTGGCGATGTTCCCGGTCATTGGTGCCGGCCTCGGCGCCCACGAATGGACCGAGGCTGCCCGGCCCAAGCCTTCCCGTTACAAGGTGAGCGCTTCGCACGTTTTCGAAGGCGACACCTCTGACGCTGTCGGCGACGGTGTGGAACCGCGCGATTCGAGTGACCAAGATATTCCGCGCCTGACCTGGTGGCCGCATCGCGGGACGACTGAGTGGGTCCAATATGACTTCGGCAAGCCCATAAAGATTTCCCGCGCCTCCGTGTATTGGTTCGATGACACGGGCAGCGGCGAGTGCCGGGTGCCGGCGTTGTGGAAGATTCTGTTCCGCGATGGCGAACAGTGGAAAGCAGTCACCAACGCAGAAATCGAGCCGGTAGCCCGAAACAAGTTCAACGAGGCGACCTTTGACGCGGTGGAAACAACGGCGTTGCGGCTGGAAGTTCAGCTTCAATCGGATTTCTCCAGCGGCATTCTGGAATGGCGGGTCAAGTGAGTCGCTCATTCTTAACCAGTCAACTAATTATGAAAAACGTAAAACGGTTTGGTCGAAACAAATGGGCACTGCCCGGCATCACCTCACGATTTTTCTTTGGGTTCGTGGTTGTCTTGCTGGCAGCGACGGCAGAGGCGGAAGTGAGGCTGCCGAGCATCTTCAGCGACCATGTGGTTCTGCAGCGCGACCAGGCGTTGCCGGTGTGGGGGTGGGCTGATCCGGGCGAGCAGGTCACCGTGACTTTCGGCGTCGCGAAAGCGGTGGTCACCACTGGCAAGAATGGCAGGTGGGCGGTTCAACTCGCGCCGCAGCCCGCTTCGTCCGATCCGCTCACGCTGACGGTCTCGGGCAGGAATACGATCGTTGTGCAGGACGTGTTGCTCGGCGACGTGTGGCTTTGCAGCGGGCAATCAAACATGGAGTTTGGGCTGGGCGGATGCAACGCGAAGGAAGATATCGAGGCGGCACAATTTCCAACCCTGCGTCGCATCAAGTTCAACCACGTCACCGCCGAAAAACCGGCGGACCAAATTCCCGGCAGATGGGAAATCTGCACACCCCAGAGCGCGCCGGGGTTCACGGCGGTTGGATTCTATTTCGCCCGCAGGATTCAGAAGGAAACCGGTGTGCCCATCGGGCTGATTGATGACAACTGGGGCGGCACGCGCATCGAACCGTGGATTCCGCCCTCTGGTTTCGAGATGGAGGATTCGCTGGCCGGCATTGTGGCGGATGTGAAGAAGCGCGAGCAGTCGTATCGCGATGATCTCGGCAAGGCTTTGGATCCTCTCGAACAATGGATCGTCCAAGCGCGAAAGGCCCTGGCCACCAACGGCGCGGAATTGCCAGTCCAGCCGCAGATACCCGGCAATCCCTACAACGACGCCAGTTTTCCGTCGTCGCTCTACAACGGCATGATCCATCCGATCGTTCCCTTCGGCATCAAAGGCGCGATCTGGTATCAGGGTGAGTCGAACGGCGGGGAAGGAGATGAGTATTATGCCAAGATGCGCGCGTTGATTGGCGGCTGGCGCAAGCTCTGGGCGCAGGGCGACTTTCCGTTCTATTTCGTTCAACTGGCCAACTTCACACAGCCCAATGATGATCCGGCCGGCGGCGACGGCTGGGCGCGCGTCCGCATGGCGCAATTGAAGAGTCTGGAAATTCCCAAGACCGGCATGGCGGTGGCCATTGATCTCGCGGACGCTGACAATCCCAATGACATTCATCCGAAAAACAAATTCGATGTGGGAGAACGGCTGGCTTTGTGGGCTCTGGCCAGGGACTACGGAAAAGGCGGGCTGGTTTGCAGCGGGCCGCTCTACCGGTCCATGAAGGTTGAAGGCGACAAGGTTCACATTTCCTTTGCGAGCGTTGGCGGCGGATTGATGGCTGCCAGGAAGGAAGGCCGTGAACCAGCCGCCGAGGATGCATCCGGGAAGCTCAAGCGTTTTGCCATCGCTGGCGCCGACAGGAAGTGGTTCTGGGCGGATGCGATCATTGACGGCGATACTGTGATTGTTTCCTCACCCAAAGTTCCGGCGCCGGTCGCCGTTCGCTATGGCTACTCGATGAATCCCGCAGGCTGCAATCTCTACAACCGGGAGGGTCTGCCAGCTTCACCGTTTCGCACGGATAACTGGTGACGGGATGTTCGTGGACACGGGACAACAAATATCATGATGAAGAAAATCAATTTCACCGCACCCGCCGTGATGGCGTTGTGCCTTCTGGCAGGTGTTATATCCCAGGCGGCTGACACTGCAAAGTTCCTGGAGTGGGCGCCGACGCCGCCGATGGGTTGGAACAGTTACGATTGTTACAGCTACCGGGTGAATGAAAAGCAGGTGCGTGAGAATGCCGGCTACATGGCGGCGCATCTCAAGGAGTTCGGCTGGCAATACGTGGTCGTTGATTATGTGTGGTCCGCGCCTGAGCTGGCGGAGGCAGGCTTTGCGCCGCCGCAGTCGGCCACGTTTGAACCGCGCCTGAACATGGATTCCAACGGCCGTCTCTTGCCGGATGAAGCACGGTTTCCGTCCGCCGCCAACGGCGTCGGATTCAAAGCGCTGGCGGACGACATTCATTCGAAAGGATTGAAATTCGGCATTCACATCATGCGCGGCATTCCCAAGCAAGCGGTTGCCGCAAAAAATCAGGTCGCCAAATCCGATGCGACTGCCGATCAGGTCGCCGATATGGGCAATCCTTGTCCATGGCTCAATCACATGGTTGGCCTCCAGATGCAGAAGCCCGGCGCGCAAGCTTATCTGAATTCGTTGATGGATCTCTACGCATCCTGGGGTGTGGACTTCATCAAGGTGGATGATCTGAGCACGCCGTATGATCGCGAAGAGGTGGAGGGTTATCGCAAGGCCATCGATCAATGCGGACGTCCGATTGTTTTGAGCCTGTCGCCCGGACCAACACCGGCAAATCAGGCGGAACATGTTTCCAGTCACGCCAACATGTGGCGTTTGCTTGGTGATTTGTGGGATCAATGGCCGCAGGTGAGGAGTGCGTTTGACGTCTTGCACCAATGGGAACCGCAGATCGGCGGCGGTCATTGGCCCGATCCCGACATGCTGCCGCTGGGCCGCCTGCGTGTTGGGGGTCCGCCCACCGGTCCGAAGGGAACCAACCTGCTGACTCACGACGAACAGCGGACGCTCATGACGCTGTGGTGCATCGGTCGATGTCCTTTGATGTTCGGCGGCAATCTGCCGGACACCGACGCGTTCACCCTCGGACTCCTTACGAATCCCGAGGTGCTGTCGGTCAATCGGGCCAGTGCTCGCAATCGGCAATTGTTTTTGAAAAACGGCCAGGCCGCGTGGAGTGCTGATGTGCCCGGATCGTCTGCCAAGTATCTCGCGCTCTTCTCTGTGGGTGGCGATGAACTGACGCCCGACGGCGCCGCGTGGAGCAGTTCGGTGGTGTCGCGTCAGACGCCCGGTCATGCGGTGGACGTGAATGTGGACATTGCGGGCGCGAAGGAGCTTTATCTGGTCGCGGGGCAGGGTGGCGACGATTTTACGTGCGACCATGCCGACTGGGTTGAACCGCGATTGATTGGCCCGAAAGGCGTTCTCAAATTGACGGAGCTCAGATGGCGCTCGGCGAGTTGCGGGTGGGGCACCGTGGCAGTCGGGCGTTCCGCGGCCGGTTCACCGCTGATGCTGGATGGAAAGCGCGTGACGGATGGCATTGGCACTCATGCCGCGTCGGTCATTGTTTATGATTTGCCCGAGGGTTACACACACTTTCAGGCCCGCGCGGGCTTGGACGACAGTGGCACGCGTCAGGAGATTGGCGGAGCAACGGTAAACTTCATGGTCTTCACCCATCGGCCGGCGTCGATGGAGAATCAACCGGTGCGGGTTGCCCTGTCTGATCTGGGTTTTTCCGGCGAGTGCACTGTGCGTGATCTTTGGCAGCGCAAGGATCTGGGCGCAATTCGCGGCGCGTTGGAAAAGGCGCTGCCTGAGCATGGCTCGGGCTTGTATCTAATTCAGTCAAAGTGAGCTGAAACGCTCAAACCAAATTTACCAATCATGAATACGAATAGAACCTTGATCGCAATTGCGGCTTCCTTGATCGCCGTTTCAACCATTGCCGCCGAATGGCGCCCGGTACCCGGGCACATGATGACGCGGTGGGCCAAGCAGGTGAATCCGGCGAAGCCGCTGCCCGAGCATCCGCGTCCGCAGATGGTTCGTTCCGCATGGCAGAATCTGAACGGCTTGTGGCAGTTTGAAATCACCGCGAAAGAATCGGCCCAACCACAACAGTTCTCGCAGCAGATTCTCGTTCCATTCCCGGTGGAGTCCGCGCTTTCCGGCGTCAAGAAACGCGTGGAACCCAAGGATCGCCTCTGGTACCGGCGGACGTTTTCAGTGCCAAAGTCGTGGCGCAAGGGACGCGTGCTGGTGCATTTCGCCGTAGCCGATTGGGATACGCAGGTGTTGGTGAACGGCAAAACGGTGGGACGTCACCTCGGCGGGTACGATCCCTTTGAGTTCGATATTACGGACGCGCTTAAGGCCGATGCGGAACAAGAGTTGGTGGTTTCCATTTGGGATCCGACCAATGACGGCGGTCAGCCGATCGGCAAACAGACGCTCCGGCCCGGCGGCATTTACTATACCGCCACGAGCGGCATTTGGGGCACAGTTTGGATCGAGTCGGTTCCCACGACTTACGTGAAGGGCTTGAAAATGGTGGCCGACATTGATGCTGGCGTGCTCCGTCTTACCGTGCAGGCGGACGGCGGACTGGTCCGGGCAATCGCGCGTGATGGGAAAAAGAAAGTCGGCGAAAGCACTGGCAAAGCCGGGCAGGAGATTACGATTCCGGTGCCGAACGCGAAATTGTGGACACCCGACTCGCCGTTCCTTTACGACCTCGATGTGGAACTTACCGATGGCAAAACCAAGGACTCCGTGCAGAGCTATTTTGGAATGCGAAAAATTTCCATTGGCCCGGATGAAAACGGCATCACGCGCCTTCTGCTAAACAACAAGTTTGTATTCCAGGCCGGTCCGCTGGATCAGGGTTTCTGGCCTGACGGTCTTTACACCGCGCCGACGGACGACGCGTTGAAATTCGATATTGAAGCGACCAAGGCCTACGGCTTCAACATGTCCCGCAAACACGTCAACGTGGAGCCGGATCGCTGGTATTATTGGTGCGATAAGCTCGGTCTCCTCGTCTGGCAGGACATGCCCGGCTCGGGAAACCATACGCCGGAACAGAAGCGGCAGTTTGAACTGGAATTCCATCGGATGGTGGAAACGCATTTCAATCATCCGAGCATCGTGCTTTGGGTGGTCTTCAATGAAGGCTGGGGGCAGTACGACACCGAACGCATGGTTGAGCAGGTGCGCCAGTGGGATCCGTACCGGCTCATCGATAACGCCAGCGGTTGGACGGACAAAAACGTCGGCGATGTGCTCGATGCGCACACGTATCCCGTTCCGGGCAATCCGAAACCGACCGCCCAACGCGCGTCCGTGGTTGGCGAATATGGTGGTTTGGGCTACAACCTCAAAAATCACATGTGGGTCGATACGGGCTGGGGTTATCAGACCTTCAACAACCCGGAATCGCTCAACGCCCGCTACGAAGAAATCACCGGCGTGTTGTTGGAACGATCGAAAGCGCCTGGCATCAGCGCGGGCGTTTACACTCAGATTTCCGACATCGAAGTGGAGAACAACGGCCTGATGACTTACGACCGCGAAGTCTTCAAGGTTCAGCCGGAAGTCTCCGCGCGCGCCTTGAAAGGGCTGTTGCCGCCGCACAAGATCAGCCTGCCGGACCAGTTCATCGGCAGCGGAGTAATAGAGCTGAAAGGCGTGAGCGAAAAGGGTCGGATCGTTTACACGCTGGACGGCTCCGAACCGAAGGCGTCGTCGCGCGTGTATCAAAAACCCATTGAGATTACCGCCGACACCGTGATCCAGGCGCGCACGGTTTGGCCGGATGGTCAGATGAGCCGCGTGGTTTCTTTTCCCATGCGCAAGGTAACGCCGCACCCGGCGGTGAAGTCGATCGATGCCAAACCAGGTCTCAGCGCGACTGTTTATGAATTGAAACAACGGCCCGCGGACTTGCCCGACTTCGGAAAAATCGAACCGGTTAAAACACTTGTGGCAGGTCAGGTCAATCTCACGCCAAAACCGCGTGATGAGGACTTCGGCCTGGTGTTCAATGGATTTCTCAACGCGCCAACCTCGGGCGTTTATCTGCTGCGAGTTGTTTCCGACGATGGAGCGGAGGTCCTGGTGGATGGCCGAACCGTCTGCGGCAAAGATGGCATTCATGGCATGGAAGAATCTGTTGGCAGCATGGCGCTCGAAGCCGGTGCGCATCCGATTTCCGTCCGATATTTTCAAGGATCTGGCGGGCAGGGGCTGCGACTGGATTGGGCCGTGCCGGGCGGTGCCTTTGTCGAAATGCCGTCCAGCGCTTTCTCACATCAGGAACAGCCGGTCCTTAACTCCCAACTGAAATGAACAACACCAACTCCGAATCGAACGTCAATGAAGCCTCCGCGATCCACAACGTGAGGTCTTCGAAATCATTTTCGCGCCGCCATTTCATTGCAACGACCGCCTTGGCCTTGAGCGCACCGGCGATTCTCACAGGTTGCGCCACCAGTGGAAAACGTCGCAAGCCCGCGTCGGAGCGGATCACGATGGGCGTAGTCGGCTGGGGGATGATGGGGCCGGGCAACACCGGCGCGTTCCTTGGAATGCCCGATTGCCAGGTGGTGGCCGCCTGCGATCTGGATCGGAATCATCTCAACGCGGCGGTGAACACGATCAACGATCATTACGGGAACAAGGATTGCCGCGCGTATCAGGATTATCGCGAGATGATGGCGCGCGACGACATCGATGCCGTCATGCTGGCGGTCCCGGACAACTGGCATGCGCTGGTTGCGGTCGAGGCCGCGCGTCAGGGAAAGGACATTTATGGCGAGAAGCCGCTGGCCCGGACCATTGCCGAGCAGCAGGCGATTGTTCGCGCGGTGCAAAAAAACAAAGTGATCTGGCAAACAGGATCATGGCAGCGCTCCGTGGGTAACTTTCACAAAGGCGCGGTAATTGTTCGCAATGGATTGATCGGGAAGGTCACGCGCGTGGAGGTTGGGCTGCCGAGCGGCCACACCGATTTCGCGGGAACGGGCAGTTTCATGACTTCTTCTGAGCCGCCGCCGGAATTGGATTACGAACGTTGGATTGGTCCCGCCAAAATGGAGCCTTACATCAAGGGCCGCGTGCACATGAACTGGCGCTGGAATTATAACATTGGCGGCGGACAGTTGCTGGATTGGATCGGGCATCATTGCGACATTGCGCACTGGGGATTGGGTTTTGATCACACCGGGCCTTCCGAAATCGACGGGCACGGGGAATTTCCACCCGCGGACGCGGTTTGGAATACCTGCACGAAATATCGCATTGAGTTGCAATATCCCGAGAGCATCGCCATGACCATCGCCGGAGGACACGAAGACATTCGCGGGGGCACGAAATGGATCGGAACGGATGGCTGGGTTTGGGTGGATCGCGGCGGCTTCGAAGCGTCGAATGCGGAGTGGCGAGGGTGGAAGCAGGTTCCCGAAGAACTCCGCAAAATAAAACTCATCCAGTCGTCGAATCATCATCGCAACTTCATCGATTCCGTGAAGTCCCGTCAGCCGACCATCACGCCAGTGGAAGTCGCGCATCACTCCGCGATTCCGGGGCACCTCGGGTTGATCTCCATGCTCGTGGGGCGAAAGATTCGATGGAATCCCGTCACGGAAAAAATCATCGGCGATGCGGAAGCCAGCCGTTTGCTGTCGCGCAAATATCGGCAGCCGTGGAAGCAGGCTTGAACATGTTTGGAATGGATCTGAACACATGAATTCCTTTACTCACTTCATGGCATTCGCTGGTTGCGTTCTGCTGACCTCGGTCAACGCCTCGTACGCGGTCGGACCCGCCTTCTACGGCGACGCGCCCGATGATCATCATCCCTGGGCCGTGCATGACGGGAATCGTCCGCAGCCGCCGGTAGTAACGCCGGGAACCTTCAGCACCCAGTCAGAACCGGGCAAGCCGCCGTCGGATGCGATTGTGTTGTTCGATGGCAGCGATCTCTCCCAATGGGAAGCCGATACGCCGAATTCCGAGCCGACCAAATGGGTGGTCAGGAACGGCGCGATGGAATGTGTTCCCGGATCGGGATTCATCCGCACCAAGGAAAAATTTGGGGACATTCAGCTCCACGTTGAGTGGGCCGCGCCGGAAAAGGTTCAGGGGGAAAGCCAGGGTCGTGGAAACAGCGGTGTCTTTCTCATGGGCATGATGGAAGTCCAGGTGCTGGATAATTACCAGAATCCCACTTACGCCGACGGCATGGCTGGCGCGGTGTATGATGTCATGCCGCCGATGGCCAACGCCCTGCGTCCCCCCGGCCAGTTTCAGGTTTATGATATCATCTTCCGCCGCCCGATTTACAAGGATGGCGTTGCGGTCGATCCCGGTTACGTCACGGTTTTTGAAAACGGTGTGCTGGTGCAGGACCACACCACAATCGAAGGTCCGACCAGTCACATGGTGCGAAGCAAACCCATTCCGTTTCCAGAAACCGGCCCGCTCAAGTTTCAGGATCACGGCAACCCGGTTCGCTATCGCAACGTCTGGTGTCGACCTTTGCCGCCGCGCGCGGTGGAAGGCGGGACGGACGGCTATCTGACCACGGAAGCCACGATGGCGAAACGGCGCGAGATCGCCGCGTCGATCCGTCAGAACGCGGCCCAACTCCAGTCGGAAAACAAATCGTTTCCAGCCATGTTGCGGTGGTTTGAATCGCTGGAATACGAGCAGGACTCCGCTGCGTTCCAACACGCCGAGCAGTTGGCGGCGCAATACGTTGCCGACCTGAAGGCGCTTTCGCCTGATCAACTGGAGTCTCGCAAAGGCGAAGTCCGGCACGTCCGCGATGTCTTCAATTTCCTGGTTCGCTTTCATCTCCTTTCAGAAAACTTCCGTCCGAAACTCGACATTGCCGGCATCATTGAGACACAAGGCTGGGACAAAAAGAAATAATTCGAATCGCATGAACTCCCCAAAATCCGACGTAATGAAATCCATGTTCGCTCGCTCGCTCCTGTTGTTACCCGCCACGGTGCTGATCGCCGGCCTCGACGTCCGTTTGGCCACCGCTGAAATACTGAACAAGCAGGCCCTGTTGGAGGCGCAAACCTTTTGGGACAATCGCGATTGGGATTGGTACAAAGCCAACATCCCGTTCTTCGAATGCCCCGACGCGGACATCAACACGACCTATTATTACCGTTGGGAATTAACCACTAAACACCTGACCTACGGTTCGCCCAAGAGCGGTTATTCCTACACGGAGTTCATCGATCGTCCGTTTTGGTCGGGCGCGTACGGCGCGATCAGTTGTCCCGCCGGGCATCAGCTTTACGAAGTGCGCTGGCTGCACGATCCGCAGTATGCGCAGGATTACAGCCGCTATTGGCTGCGCACGCCGGGTGCACAGCCGCGCAATTACAGCACCTGGCTGGCGGACGCCATTTGGGCGGTCAACGAGGTGCATCGCGACGATGCCTTCACCAAGGATCTGCTTCCCGATCTGATCAAGAATTACGAAGGCTGGGAGCAGCGCCAGTTTGTGCCGGAGAGCGGAATGTTCTGGCAAGTCGGTCACGACGACGGCATGGAATTCAATATCGCCAGTCGCCAGACGCGCGACATTCTGCGCGGCGCGCAGAGCTTCCGGCCTTCCTTCAACGCTTACATGTGGGCCGACGCGCAAGCCATCGCCCGCATCGCGGACCTC
>JBQCEJ010000146.1:0-5777 GCA_051960355.1 Verrucomicrobiota bacterium
GGTAACCCGGCACGCTCAAGTCCACATCCGCCATGGCGTTCACGGGCGCGCCATTGACGGAGAGTTGGAATGGCTTCATCAGCACGTGACCGCCGCCGAGCTTCACCGTCGTGTGAAGATTCGTGAAGGCGACATCGCGAATATAAAGCTGACCGATGCTGACGTCGGCAACAAAGTTGCGGAACGGAAGCGTTTGCGCAGCGGGTTCCTCCTCCGGTTTCGCTGGCGTGGTGGCAGGCATGGCGGCGCCGGTTTCGGGTTTGGTTTCAGCCTTGGCCGGTTCTTCCTTGCCAGCGAACAAATCGTAATAGGTCGTAAGGTCGAGCGATTCAGCGGCGAGTTTCAGACTGCCTTCCATCGCGTTTGTCTTCGACATGTCCACGCGGCCTCGCAGTTGAAATTGATTCCGCGCGCGTTCAGTCGGAGTCAACGTGATTTGAAGTTGATGCAAGTTCAGCACCTGTTTCTGCAGCGCCGTATCGAGATTCAATTTGGCTTCCAGCGGAGTGGCCGGGATCTGCTGCTGCGGATCGTTGACCACCAGATTCGTCATTTGCAAGGCGGCTTTGATTTGGGAACTGGCCGCGGGATCGTAATTGACGGACGCGTCGCCATTGATCGCAACCGTGACGAGTTTCTTCCCCGCAAGGAGCGGTTCGAGAAACGGACGCAACCCGTTCTGGTTGAAGTCAGCCAATTTGGCGGTGATCCGCGCGACCCCGTTGGACAAACCGTAACTGCCCTTCAGATCAAAACTGCCGCCGGGTTTGCCGTTCTCGCTGAGGTTTCCTGAAATATTTCGCAGCTCAACCAGCTCCGCGGTTTTGTTCACGTCCATCTTCGCAGCCATGGCGAAGTTCTGGAAACGGTTGGAGCCGACCTGCGCGCTGAAATCCTTCAGCGCGAAATCTCCGGTGACGGCTTGCGCATTGTTCTTTTGCGTGACGTGCGCATTCAGCGCCAGCGTGCCCGATGCATCCGCTATATGATTGCTGCCAATTCGCGCAGTCACGTTGGCCATTTGCGCGGCGAGATTGAAGGTGAGCTGTTTTCCGCCCTGCTGCGAAAGCAGATTTGCGTTTAAGCCGGCGGTTCCTGAGGCCGTGTTGCCGATCAATGCTTTCCAATCCGCGAGGTTCAGATTCGTCACGGTCAGCTTGAGCGCGGAATCGCCGACGGCGTTGTTCGGATTGCCCCACGCCAGATGCATCGGGCTCGTGAGCTCACCGCGAAGCAGCGGATTGCCATTCTGCGTTCCGTTCAAGGTGAACGAACGCAACACGGCATTGCTTGCCGCGCGATCGAGCGTCATCTCGTAAGCAGCCCGCAAATCCAGAGTGGGCGTGGACTGCTTTTCGCGAATGACTTGAACTTTGACGGCGTCGAGGCGGCCGGCCGCAGTGATGGTCTGGCCTGAATTGGCGAACTGCAGAGTGTTCGTGGAACTGATCTGGGTCGTGCCGAAATCCAGTCCGCTGCCAGCGCCGATCAGATTCAACACGCGGTTATCCAGCGAAAGCAATTCAACCGTGAGCCGACCTTCGCTCTTCTCGGCGTTGAATGGACCGCTGGCCCGGACTTCACCGAGCGGTTCGCCGGCTTTTTGGAAACGCAATGCCAGTTGAGTGATTTCGGTTGGAGCGACGTCCGCTATGAGATTGGCGCTGAGAGCGGCGAGTTCTTGGAACGCGCCTTCCGCGCGGGCCACGGCCAACTGAGTGCCGCCTTTGACCGAAACGGGTTTGAGCTCGGGCGATAACGCAAAGACGTAATCGCCATTCACGATGGCGTGCAGCACGCCGTTAGTCCCGGGTGCGGGCGGGTTGTTTTGAACTGCGAGATTGGCGCCCAGAACTAGCTTGCCGCTCTCGCCATTTTTCAGACCGGTGAGGGTCACGTTACCGTTGGAAATTTCCAAGACGTCGCGTTGGCCGCCTGCGTAAACTTTTTCCTTTCGGACGGTGGCGTTGACGATGGCGAGCTTGCCGATATCCACTTGCGGCGGCTTGGAAGCTTTCTCAGCAGGTTTGGAAGGTTGCGGAGCTTTCTCTGCCTCGGCCTGTGATTTTGTAATCGGATCCAGATTGCTGGTGCCGTCGGGATTTTCGACCAGATGAATGACTGGTGCGCTGATGAAAATTTCTTCCACTTTGAGATTGCCGCGAAGGATTGCCATCAGGCTGTAACGCGCCCGAAGCTCTGGCGCGGTCAGCAGTGTTTCCTGGCCATTGGGCGTGACTTTCAGGTCGCGCAACGTCACCGCGCTGAAAGGATGAATCGACGCGTCACTGACTGTGACCCTGGAGTTGATCGCCTTGCCCACGCGCGGGAGAATGACGCTCTTGAAGAATCCCGCGCTGGTGGCCACGAAATAGACGGCAATAATCAGGACCAGGAAAATCACCAAAATCCAAACGAAAACTCGGAGGAGTTTATGCCGTTTCGGCGCGGGTGCCGCAGTTGTCGTATTTGTCATAAAAGCTTTCTGAATTCCAAATTTTCGCCGGCAGAACACTCCTCTGCCTCAGCCTATCGACTCTCCCGGCCCTCTTTTGTTCAACCATGGACAGCAGCTTTGGCGTTCTTAACCCAAGAGAACGTTCCGCTATCAGACTTTGGGAATCAAGCTGGGTAATCCGCCGACTGTAATGGAAATCGCTGAGCGCTGGAAGACCGCCGCCTCTGCTGACCTTCAAAACGCCGCGTGTCTTCCCGCTTGCGATACCAGCATTTGATCGGCCTTCTTATTTGGGCCTGGACCGTTTGCTGGAGGTGGCGACCGCTTCATTCCACGTGCGGCGCAGAACGTCACGACTGTAGGTCAGGTAATGTCGATCCGGTGTGAAGACTTCCAACGTGATCGTGCCGTCGTAGCCGTTGGCCTGAAGCGCACGGATATAATAATCGACCTTCATCGTTCCGGAACCGAGCGGCAAATGCAGATCGGCGCTGCCGCCTTTGTTGTCATGCAGATGCACGTGCTTGAGTCGGGAGCCGTAAACCTTCAGAAGATCCTCAGTCGTGTTGTCATCGGTCAGCAGATTGGCGTGACCAATGTCGAGATGAAGACCCAGTTCGGGAAAGGGCTCGAGCAGTTCGGCGAGTTGCTTCACGGTGTTGAAACTGCCGGGCAGGTTTTCGATCATCAGGCCGACATTGTGTTCATGGGCGACTGGAAACAATTCCCGAAGGGTTTGCAGATTGCGATCGATGATGAATTTACGGTCGTGCATCGGCGCCTGTCGATCGGGATGAAGATTCATCCACTTGACTCCGACAGCGGCAAACGCGACGATAGCTTCCCTGGCTTCCTGAACCGCTGCCTGGCGAATGGATTCGAACGGACTGCAGAACGGCAGGTAATACGCCGTGTGTCCAACGACCGGCAAGCGGTGTTTTTCCAGCACGGCCCGAATCGCGCCGAGATCGACCTTTTGCGGAGTGGCCAAGGGAGGTTCCAGGGTCAGGTCGATGAACTCGAAACCCATCTCGGCAATCGCCTGGATTTCCTTAACGACATCGCGGCCGGGATGATTCATGGTTCCGATCAACATAGTATTTGCTCTAAACTTCCAAAGGTTTGTCCGGCGGCAATTTGGCCGCGAACCAGTTGCGCGAGTCCAGAAGGCGGATGCGGTCTCGCTTCTGATGTTTGGGAATTTCCGGAGGTTCAAGGCGCAGCCGTTCACGTAGTGCAGCCGGCAGCAGAATGGCTTGTCGCGGACACAGCCAACCGTACACCGAGAGCAGCGCTTTCAGCAACGGCCAGTCGTCTTCCAGCCGCCAGAGCAGATGATCCCAGTTAATCTCAGGCCCGGCTGCATAGAGCACGTTCAAGACATCCGTCCAATCGCAGTGATCGCGTTGCATGATGTAGAGTTTGCACCAGACGAATTCTTCGATCGGAATGACGGAGAGCGATTCGCCTTTGAACGAAATCGCGGGCGCAGCGCTGAACCAGTGGTCGTCCACTTGCGCCCGTTGGTTGGCCATACCCCAAATCAGGTCCACAATGACACCGTCGCGCGTGCTGCGATAAATCCATTTCCGATCATAGGGAAGTTGGCGGAAATAATCCTGAAATCCGATTCCCGCCAGCACGGCCGCCGCCGCCTCGCGGTCTTCCTGGCGGATGTAGAGATCGATGTCCTTGGTATTGCGCCAGCGGCCGGTGTAGATCGCCATCGAAAATCCGCCGCCCAGCATGAAAGGAATGCCGGCCGCACGCACGGCGTTCATGGCCGCGCGATAAAGTTCCCATTGTTCCGAATTGATGGCGCGCGCCCACTTGAATTGCAATCTCGGCTTGAGCGCCGTTCGACGAAGCCCGACCGCGTATTTTCCCGGACTCGTCCGGCCCGCGGAAACGGTTCGCTTTTTTGAACTGGCATTGGGCTTAGCCATTGATGATTTCGCCGCCATTGGGGTGAAGCACTTGTCCGGTCATGTACGACGAATCCGTCGAAGCGAGAAAAACGTAACAGGGCGCCACTTCCATCGGCTGCCCCGCGCGTTTCAAGGGAACATCGGAGCCGAACGAAGCCACCTTTTCGGCCGGAAAAGTGGACGGAATCAGCGGCGTCCAGATAGGTCCGGGCGCAACGCCGTTGACGCGAATGCCTTTGTCCGCCAGCGCTTCGGAAAGCGAACGGGTGAAAGCCACGATGGCTCCTTTGGTGGAAGAATAATCCAACAAGTGGCCGCTGCCGCGATACGCCGTGACCGAGGCTGTGTTGATAATGACGGAGCCGGTTCGGAGATGTTTCAAAGCTGCTTTAACCATGAAAAACTGCGCGAAGATGTTCGTGCGAAAGGTGCGCTCCAGCTGCTCGCGCGAGATGTTCTCCACGCTTTCCTGAGGGTGTTGTTCCGCGGCATTGTTGACGAGAATGTTCAACCCTCCCAACTGCTGAACGGTGTTCTCCACCATCTTCTGACAGGTCGCCTCCCAGCCGATATCGCCCGCCAGCAGAATGCATTTGCGCCCCTCGGCCTCGATCAGCCTTTTGGTTTCCTTCGCATCCTCATGCTCATTCAGGTAGGAAATCGCCACGTCAGCGCCTTCGCGGGCAAAGAGCACCGCTACCGCGCGACCAATCCCGCTGTCACCTCCGGTGATCAAAGCCACTTTGTCCGCCAGCTTCCCACTGCCTCGGTATTCGGGCGGCGTCACTTGCGGACGCGGCGACATTTTGGATTCGCGGCCTGGCTTCTCGCGCTGGACCTGCGGCGGAAACTTTTTTTCCGACGTGCTTTTTTTTCCCGCCATAAGCGTGAATTCAGGCTCGGTCGTGGACGGAAGTCACGCCTTCGTGATGAGCGCAACTGGCGCAGCAGAAAAACTCTCCGCCCGCTTCGACACCGTGGCCAATGATCTTGCAGCCGCAGTGTTCACAGGCCGGTGCCAGCGCATGGATGGCGCATTCGAAACAGTCGAAATAATGGGAAATCCCGTTCAGCACGATCTCGAGTGATTTGTCGTAGTCATTACCGCAAACTTCACATTGCATAAAAGCCTCCTGGTCGATGGTTGATCATTCCGGACGACGCTTCTCACGCCGCAGACTTTGCTTGGTGGCCTGGACTTCCTGGTCGTGCTCGGCATCGGCGACTCCTTCCTCGACCAGTTTTTCGGCAAACGTTTGTTCGTCCGACGCCGCAAGCGTCTCCGCTTTGTGGCCGGAATCTTGCGTGGTGCCCCAGCGATCGTCCTCCGGAATTTTCTCGGCAGCGGTGGCTGGCGGATTCAGGCGTTCTTCGCCCTGTAACTCGCGCAG